>CAZITU010000066.1:0-14620 GCA_964542245.1 uncultured Nitrospirales bacterium
CCTACGACTGCGCCTTCTGCCTCTATCCCTACCTGGAAGGCAAATCCGTCCGGTATCGCCCGGCCGCGCTGGTCGCGAAGGACATCGCGCAGCACTATCATCAATGGGGCACGCGCCGGTTCTGGTTCACCGACGCCCAGTTCATCACCGGCAAGGCGTCCTATCCCCAGTGCACCGAGATCATGGAACGCATCATCACCGAGAAATTGGACATCGAATGGTCCGGCTACATCCGCACGTCGCTCATCACCGCCGAGTTCGCCAAGCTCATGGTCCGCTCGGGCGTCGGCGACCTGGAAGTGGCCATCACCTCGGGTTCGCAGGAGGTCCTGAACGGCCTGCATATGGGGTTCATGCTGGATCGCCTGTACGACGGCTGCCGCTACCTGAAAGAGGCAGGCTTCCGAGGCAAGGTCATCCTCAACTACTCGCTCAACGCGCCCGACGAGACGGAGGCCTCGCTGCTAGAGTCCATCGAGTCCTATAAAAAGGTGGCGGCTATTTTGGGGGAGGACCGGGTCTTTCCGATGATGTTCTTCCTGGGTATCCAGCCCAATACCGACCTCGAGCACCGGCTGCTGGAAGAAGGTTACTTGACCGGGGGATACAACCCCCTGATGCTCACCCCCACCAGCATCCGCAAGCTGCTGTATAACCCCGCTCCTCTCAGCAAGCTTATCGGGAAGGCCTGCCTGGCCGCCTGGCACCGGAAAAAAGGACCTCGGACCGGCAGCCGCGATCCGCGACCGTGGGGGGCAGAACAAGGCGCTCGGTATGCCGACACGAGCCTCTTGAGGGGGGTCGAGTTGAATTCGGGCCGGGATGTCCTGTTGACCTTGGAAGAAATCCTGAACTCACGCAAATCAACGGCAAAATAAGACGCCTTCAACGGTCGCTGACAGTCCAAGTAACCATCGTTCCATGCCCAGAAAAACAGTTGCATTTATTCGAGACGCAGTGCTAGGATACGCAGTCATTTTGCCCCCTTAGGATGATGAGGGGTTCATTTCGAGACTCACCCGCCTACGCAAAGATAGGGGGCAGAGGGCAGGTTTGGGGACCCCTTAAGGAGACGGCATGTACAAAACGATTTACGTCCCGGTTGATAACTCCGACCACTCCAATATGGCCCTCGATGTCGGGGTTTCCCTGGCAAAGACCTTCGGGTCCAAGCTCGTCGGTAGCCACGTCTACGCGGCGAAGATGCACGACAAACGCTTCAAGCAGATGGAAGCGGGACTCCCCGAAGAGTACCACGATGAGACCGAACTCGAACGGCAGCGGCAGATCCACGATTCGCTGATCACCCGCGGCCTCCAGATCATCACCGACTCCTACCTCGATATCGTGGACCAGAAGGCCGCCAAGGCCAACCTCCTGGTCGAACGCAAATCCCTGGAAGGCCGGAACTTCAAGGTCCTGGTCGAGGACATCAACACCAACGCCTATGACCTCGTCATTATGGGCGCCCTGGGGGTGGGAGCGGTCAAGGACAGCGTCATCGGGGGCGTCACCGAGCGGGTCGTCCGCCGCGTGCGTGCCTCGGACATGCTGATCATCAAGAATACCCTGCCCATGAACGGCGGCGCCATCGTGGCCGCCTTGGACGGCAGCCACTACTCCTTCGGCGGCCTGAAGACCGCCCTGGCGCTCGGCAAGGCGTTGAACAAACCGGTCGAGGCGATTTCCGCCTTCGATCCGTACTTCCATTACGCCGCCTTCCACAGCATCTCCGGAGTCCTCAATGAAGAAGCCGGGAAGGTGTTCCGGTTCAAAGAACAGGAAAAGCTGCACGAGGAGATCATTGACAGCGGCCTTGCCAAGATCTATCAGGCACACTTGGATATCGCCCGCGAGATCGCCCAGGCCGAAGGCCAGGATATCAAGACGACCCTGCTGGACGGCAAGGCCTTCGAGAAGGTCCTCCAGTACGTCCGCCGCGAGGAGCCGTGGATGTTGGTGCTGGGCCGGATCGGGGTGCACAGCGACGAGGATATGGACGTCGGCTCGAACACCGAAAATTTGCTCCGGCTGGTCAACTGCCACGTCATGATCTCCAACAAGAAATACGTGCCGCCCATTGATCAGCAGGCCGAGTACACGATCGCGTGGACCGAAGAGGCCTTGTGCCGGATGGAGAAAATCCCGGTATTCGCTCGAGGCGTGGCCAAAACCGCCATCCATCGGTACGCGATCGAGAAAGGCCACACCATCATCAGCAACTCGGTGGTGGACGCGGCCGTCGGACACATCCTGCCCAAGGGCGCCATGGAGGCCATGAAGCAGCTCGGCGCGACCCTGGACGAGCAGGGGATCGACCGCAACCGGATGAAAGCCGATGCCGGGGTGGCCCGCGACATGATCGGCTCCACGCTGTCCGGCATGATGGCCGGCATCGTGGAGGAGAAGCCCACCGTCAGCCCGGGCACGCAGGCCTACCTCGATCGGATGAGCCAGAACTACTACCTCTGCAGCAGTTGCGGCTACACGGCCAAGGGCGACCAGCCGGTCCTGTGCCCGATCTGCAAAGCTACCGGGGACAAGTTCAAGCTGATTGACAAGAGCATGTTCGAGGCGGCCGCCAAGACCGAGGGTCTCCTCGAGACCGAGATGGCTTACGACGACGTGCCGATGCAATGGACGAAGGAAGCCAAGGACGCCATCCGCGCGGTGCCGGCCGGCTTCCAGCGCCGTCGGGCCAAGGCGAAGATCGAGAAGATCGCCCGCAAGATGGGCATGACGACGATCACCCTCGAATACGCCAAGCCCTATATTGACGAAGCAGCGAGCGAGGAGTACACACCGATCTTCGCGAACAAGGGCACAGGCGCGTTCCCGCCGAAGGAGAACCCCGCCGCAACGCCCCGCTCACCCTTCACCTGGACCCCGGATGCGCTGGCCCGTTTGGAGCGGGCGCCCGCGGGGTACATGCGGGACTGTACGCGGGCCTTGATCGAGAAGCACGCCGAGAAGATCGCCGTTACAACCATCACCCATGAGGTCGCCGAAGCCGGGATCGAGCAGGCCAAGGGTTACATGGAAGAGGCCATGAAGACCGGCAATCTCAAGGAGATGATCGAGAAACTGGTCGGCAACAAGTACTCGTGAACGAGACCCTTCAGCTCATCAACCCGATTCCTCTCCGGTACATAGACCGTCCCGGCCTGCTCCCGGCAGCCCGTCCCGCGACCGCCCAGAACGATTGGAAGCCGTACCTCATCGCGCTGAATCTCACCAAACGTTGCAACCTTCGTTGCGCCCATTGCTACCTTGACGCGACCACGCGCGCAGGCGGCGGAGCCGACGAGCTCTCAACGCAGGAGGTTTACACGCTCCTGGACCAGATGGCGATCGTGAACAGGCACGCCATCGTCGTGATCACCGGCGGCGAGCCGCTCACCCGGCCGGACATCTTGGATGTCGCCCGCTACGCGGCGGCGTGCGGCTTCATGGTCGTCTTCGGGACCAACGGGATGCTGATTGACGATGCTCTGGCCAAGGAACTGGTCGAGATCGGCGTGATGGGTATGGGGATCAGCGTTGATTCGACCGACGCGGCCAAGCACGACGCGTTCCGCGGGCTGCCCGGCGCGTGGGCGCGGACGATGGCCGGGATCGAGGCTTGCAAGCGCAACGGCCTCCAATTTCAGATCCACTTCAGCGTCTCGCCGATGAATTACCGGGAACTGCCCGAAATGGTCGCTTTCGCCCATCGGTCAGGCGCGCGGGTTTTGAACCTGTTTTTCCTGGTCTGTACCGGCCGCGGGGAGGAGATGACGGACATCACGCCGCAGCAGTATGAGGAGGTGCTGACCTACCTCGTGGACACGCAGAAGCGGTACCCGGACATGCTCGTGCGGGCCCGCTGCGCGCCGCACTTCAAGCGCATAGCCTACGAACGCGATCCCAACTCGCCGATCACCAAGGCCACCGGCTACATGGGCGGGGGCTGCCTCGCCGGCACCAACTACGCCCGCGTAACCCCGGAGGGCAACCTGACGCCTTGCCCTTACATGCCGCTGAGCGCGGGCAACGTCCGGGAGATTAGCTTCGTGGATCTCTGGGAGCGCTCGGAGGTGTTCGACTCCTTCCGGGAACCGAAGCTCAAGGGGAAGTGCGCCGACTGCGAGTACTCCGACATCTGCGGCGGCTGCCGGGCCCGGCCGTACGCCGACCATGGCGACTGGCTGGACGCCGACGAATGGTGCCTCTACCAGCCGAAAGGCGGGCCGAAGATCACGGTGAACGAAATCGGCGTGGACGCCCGACCGGACAGCTTCGAAGTCCGCTGGACCGACGAGGCGACGGCCCGGTTCAAACGCATCCCCTACTTCATGCAGGCGATGGTCAAGAAGAGCGTGGAGGCCAAGGCGCGCGAGCGCGGGCTGACCGCAATCACCCCCGAGTTTATGGAAGAGCTCCGCAAGGCCCGATTCGGCAACGAGAAACCGGTCTTCAAGTTCTGATGGATCGGTTCATCACCGCCTTCGTGGACCAGTGGATCCCCATCGTGAACCACTGGCTGCACCTCATGTCGGCCATCTTGTGGATCGGCGGGCTGGGCCTGCTGATGATGGCGGTCGTGCCCTCGTTGCGCAAATCGGTGCCAGGCGAGCTCGTCAAGCCGCTCGCCCTGGCCATTTACCAAAAATACCAAAAGGTGATCGGGGTCCTCATGCTGGTCATCCTGGTGACCGGCGGGATCAACATCGCGTACGTCAACAAGCTGATGAAGACGGTCAACGGCGAAGGGTTCACCAACCCCTATATCATCGCGCTGGGGGTCAAGCTCTTCTTCGTCATGTGCATCATGACCCTGTTCCTCTACAACATCATCTTTCCTCCGGAGCCCGAGGAGAAAAGCGAGGGCGAGGAAGAGGAGGCCGATCCGGAAGGCGTGCCCTTCCTCCGTGCGGCCTTCTGGTTCGGCATCTTCATCGTCCTCATGGCCTCGACCCTCAAGCACCTGCATCACTGAGAGCACTCCCAACGATTATCTACCAGGCCACCTAGGACAAGATCGAAGGACCGGATCACCGCCAAGCAGAAATAACCGCCAATGTTGCAAGTAGGGGCGGTTCGCGAACCGCCCCTACAAAATCACCACTCCGATCCGCCCCACCTGCGGGAAGAGCCCCGCGCCTCGCTACAGGGAAGAGGCGGGCGGAGATCCACAGGGACTGGCTCCCAAGAGTGCCGTCCCCCTTTGTCGCGAGAGTCTGGCTTCGTCCTGCTACCGCTTCTTTTTATTGTCCGCCCTCTTGGCCACAAATTATCCTAAATGTAATGCACTAGGGTACATGAGCAGTGGTCCTATACGTGGAACGTCCGGCCCCAATGGGCCTATCACGCCTGAGCTACCGCGCTGGTAGATGGCGAGGCCGCCTTCCCTCCCATCATAGAACTTGCCCTGCAACTGGACCCGGTCCTCCACCAGCTTCAATTGCAGGACAACGTCGCCGGATTTGTCCCTGACCTCCAGAGCATCCTTGGTGTAATTTCTATCGAAAGATCCATTGTGGTTGACCTGCCACTCATTGTTGATCAGTTCGGCAACAACCGAGCCATCAGAGTCTCGAAGAGTCGTTGATACCTTCATTTCTCCGTCTTCGCTTTCTATTTTTAGAACATTGCCACCTGACGTATTGAACAACAGTGGATGGCCAGGTTGGGCTTGACGAAGGATAGAGGTTGAATTACCGATCTCAAGCTTGCTAGGCATTTTCTTATTTTGGCGGGCGGAACTACCTTTCTCGCCGTTGCTGAGCTTGCCGGCGTTCCGTTTCAGTTCTTCGGCGGCTTGGCGCTGCTGGTACTGGAGGTACTGGCCCCACCCCGTAAGCAAACCTCCCACTACAATGATCACGGCACCTATGAACGTAATAAGACCCGGATTCCATGACATCTGTTTAGCGCCTCTTGTCTTTAAGGTTGCCCGTTCGGAAGAAAGAAGGAAAGCAACTTTTCCAATCTCGCTCAATAATAGTTCGGCACCAAGCTGCGCTCAGATAAGGTAGCCAGTTCCTCTCCACATTGCGTCTTCACGACGCCGCGAGCCGAGACTTGAAGGCGGGGTCGGCTTCACCTGCGGCGCCTCAGCTTGCGTTCCCGCTTGGCAATTTCCCGCTCGACCTGTTCCAGAGATCGGCCGCTGCGTTCTGATAAACCACGCTCAATAAGCGCCACGAGTCGGAGGTTATGAGCGACCAGAAACGCTTCGAGGTCCATCCCCTCATCGATCGCCACCAGGGCGGCGCACGGCCTCCCATTTTTCGTGATAATGACCGGACCTCGCGGGAGGGTCATGATCATTTCGCTCAGCCGGTCCCTCACAACCCGAACGGATTCAATTTTCATAGGACGAACTCCTCCCCTCCAACGATGAGGGCATTTCCTAGCTTGCGACCGATCACTGTGATGGTCGTTTCAGACCCCCCAATCCGATAAAACACCCGTAGCCCTTCAGCTAACCTGAGTTCGAAATCCGCCGCTCCGCTTTTCCGCCTTAAGCGGAACTTGTTCCGCGTTTCGACCCTCGGGTCGTTGTCCACCAAATGACGTCGGACTCCGTCGGTGACCATTCGTTGCTGGCGAACCGGAAGCCATCGGAGATGCGCAAGGGCTTGAGGCTTGAATACCACCACGCCCTTGGTCATGGCGCTTATTGTAGCGTCTTTCGGCGCTACAATCTAGTCTAGATTCTGGAGATAAGGAAATTCCATATGACAAATAAGCAGAGCAGCAAGAAGCGGTTACGACGCCGCCAGCCGAGACTTGAAGGCGGGGTCGGCTTCGACCACTCCCTTGAGCGATTCCCCTAATACGGTCCCAGGTGGTAGGGCACGTCGATGACGATGACCCGGAATTTGAACAGCACCGCCGCCTTGATGAGCAAGGCCCGCTGGTTGTGCAGGAGGGTCTCCCACCAGCGCGCCGGGAGGACCTCCGCCAGAGCCACTGTGACCCATCCGCTTGGACTCTCCTGCCGGACTTGTTCGATGTAGTCCAGTAACGGCGCCAGAAACGAACGATACGGCGAGGACAGGACCACAAGAGGAAAGCCCGCCCCCCACTTCGCCCAGTCCTCCTTGACCCTGGCTGTCTCTTCGGGATCCACGTCCACATGGACCACGCGGATGTCCTGCGCCCTCTGCCTGAGATAATCTAAGGCTATGACAACCGGGCGGTTAACACTCCCGATCGGCATCACGAAGGTGTTGTGCGGGGGCCTGGCCGGGCGGTCGTACATGTCCAGCGAGAGTTGCCAGTCCGCGATCCGATAATGCCATCGGATCTTTCTGAACATGGCAATGAGGATCGGGATGAGGACGATCACCACCCACGCCCCGTGCGTGAATTTCGTCACGGCCAGGACCAGCGTTGCCACGCCGGTCGCCACGGCGCCGGTCAGGTTGATCACAAGCTTCTTCCTCCAGCCGCGCCCCTTACGATCTCGCCAATGCTGGACCATGCCCGCCTGCGACAGTGTGAAGGAGAGAAACACCCCGACCGCATACAGCGGGATCAGGGCATGGGTCTCCCCGCGGAAGATCACGAGGAGGAACGCGGCGCACAGCCCAAGGATGAGAATCCCGTTCGAGAATGCCAGGCGATCTCCGAGGTTATGCATCTGATGGGGGAGGAACCCGTCCTGGGCCAGCAGCGAGGCCAGTCGTGGAAACCCGTTGAAGCTCGTGTTCGCCGCGAGGATCAAGATCATCATCGTCGCGGCCTGGATGAAATAGTAAAGGGCGCCCCCGCCGAGCGAGATTCTCGCGATCTGGGAGATCAGGGTCTCTTCTTCGCGCGGCACGAGCCCGTAGAGATGGGCCAGGATGGTGAGGCCGAAAAACAGGCTCCCCAGTATCACGGCCATCCAGATCATGGTGGTCGCGGCGTTTTTCGACACCGGCTCCCGAAAGGCCGGCACGCCGTTTGAGATCGCCTCAATCCCGGTCAGGGCGGTACAGCCGGAGGAAAACGCGCGAAGAAGCAGAAACAGCGTGAGTCCTTCCACGGCCGGAACGGACGGAATCGGGCGCTCCACCGGGGCGCCGAAAAGCGCCCGCCCCAAGCCGACGAGGATCACCAAACCGAGGCCGCCGACGAACAGATATGTCGGCAAGGCGAAGATCCTTCCTGATTCCCGGACGCCGCGAAGATTGCCCCAAGACAAGACGGCGATCGCCAGCAGGCCCAAGCCCACGCGATGCTCATGCAACTCCGGCACCGCGGAGGTGAGCGCCGCAATGCCCGCCGCAACGCTCACCGCCACCGTGAGCACGTAGTCAATCATCAAGGCCGCACCGGCGACAAGCCCCGGGCGTTCGCCGAGGTTGGACTTTGCCACGACGTAGGCGCCTCCACCTGAAGGGTAGGCGTAAACTGTCTGACGGTAGGAAGCGGTGAGAATGGCCACAAGTCCGACGATCACGATGCTGATTCCGAGGGAATAGTGGAGCGCGGCCGTTCCGGCAAGGACCAGGACGAGGAGGATTTCCTCGGTGGCGTACGCCACCGAGGAAAGCGGATCCGAGGAGAAGATCGCCAACGCGACTGGATTCGAGAGCCGCTCCCTCGCAGCCTGCTTGGTAGCAAGGGGATGCCCGAGGAGCCAGCGCTTAAGCCACATCGTTATCCATCCCTTCGTTTAGGCTGGTCGGATGAGGCAAGCTACTTGGAGAAATCCTGAGGCGGGACCGGCGGGGCATCGTCCACCTTGCGGACGCGGCCGAACTGATCGTACTCCACCCGAACCCCGTGGCGGCTCAGGACTCCGAACTTGAAGTAATAGGTTTCGTAGAGATAGGGGCCGTACTGCTTCTCGTCCACGCTGGCATAGTGTGCCATGACCTTGCGCACGTCATCTCTCAACATCCCGTAATGGACGGTTTTCTTATAGTGCTCGAACGGAAAGGTCCCGCGACGCTCGATTTTCGTCCACTCGACGCCGAGAGCGGTCGCCAGCGATTTCATTTCTTGAACATACCAGATGCGGTCGGCGACGACCAGGAGGACAACCGTCCCAACGATGGCGGCAATCCATTTGGCGGTCCAAGGCATGAGCGAGAATCCCTTTTCTAAAGGAAGCTCATTTTATGGAGTGGTCGGAATGGAGTCCACGCGGAACGATCTATTATGGCCCGGCGAGTGTCGGCGCGGCGATAACCTCGACGTCCTTCGGAACGGCAAAGACGAACACGTCGTCCTTTAACCCGGTGTTCGCCCGAATCTTACTGAAGACGAAGTTCGAGACGTTTCCGTTCACATCGTGCAGCTCAACCCGGCGGAGGAAGTGCGACGCTGCATCCACCTCGACGACGATCCGCGGCTGGTCCGGTCCGCCGGCCAAGGGAGTCAATGCCAGGAGCGGGAGTCCACCGTCGCCCCGCACCCCTGGCGACACGGGCGTCACGAGATAGTGCGCATCCAGCCGCCCGATTCCTTGGAGAAGCCTGAGCGGGGCTTGAGAGTCCGCCATCTTTGAGAGTTGGCCGGTCAGCACCTGCTTGTGTTCGGGAACGTAGAATTGGACCCGGTCGTTGTCCACGAAGATCTGCTCAAGGGTCGGTTCCAAGTAGTCCCACCGGAGTTTACCTGGACGTTTGAGGTAGAGTCGCCCGGCCGATTCGAGCGCCTTGGTGAAGCCCTTCACGGTCGTGGTTTGTGTGAACTCGGCCGTAAGGTCCGTGGTTTTTTTGTACCGGGCTTCAACCTTGTGCACCATCTCCTGGACGGGATCCCCCGCCCAAACAGATGCCGGAAGCCCCCACTGGGCCATCACGACCCCGACCAGGACAAGACTCCGGGTGTGCAGCCGGATGCTCACGGCCCCTCATCCACGCCGACGCGCTTGATCAACACTTCCCGTCGCCCGTCTCGTGCGGCCCCGCCGACGATGCCGTCCTGCTCCATCATCTCGACCATGCGGGCCGCACGAGGATAGCCGATACGCAACCGACGTTGGAGGAAGGATGCCGAGGCCTGGCCGGTACTGATGACGATGTCCTTGGCCATCTCGTACATCTCGTCCCGGTCGCCCTCTTCGCCGGGGCCATCTGCCGCCGCCGCGACCGGCTCTTGGACATAAGCCGGACCCCCCTGAGCCTTGACGCAGTCCACGACCTTCTTGAGGTCACCATCCGGCACATAGGCGCCGTGAACGCGGATGAGTTTGCCGGTGCCGGTAGCCAGGTAGAGCATGTCGCCCCGGCCAAGAAGTTGGTCCGCCCCATTCTGGTCAAGAATAGTCCGCGAGTCGGTCTTCGACGCCACCTGAAAGGCGATGCGCGCCGGGAAGTTCGCCTTGATGATGCCGGTCAGGACATCAACCGAAGGCCGTTGCGTGGCCAGGATCAGATGAATCCCGGAGGCCCGTGCCATCTGGGCCAGCCGAGCGATCGAATCTTCCACTTCCTTGGAAGCCACCATCATGAGGTCTGCCAGCTCGTCAATGACGATGACAAGATACGGTAGAGGTGCGGGAGGCGTCTGGGGGAGCCCTGTGGCGGAGATCGTCGTTTCGCCGGCCGCCAACCGTTCTTCCTCCGACAAGAACGCCGGCTCGGGTTCCGTTCCGGCAATCACCTCGGTTCCCCCCGGGGACGCCTCGAATGACGGGACCGGGATGCCCTGGAACTGTGCCACGGCGCGGTTGTAGGTTTCGATGTTCCGGGCCCCACATTCCGCCATCAACTTGTACCGCCGATCCATTTCCTTGACGGCCAGCATGAGCCCGCGCGAGGCCGCCTTGGGATCCGTGATGACCGGCCGCCACAGATGCGGAATGCCCTCGTACTCGCCGAGTTCGAGCATCTTGGGGTCGATCATCAAAAACTTGACCTCGTCCGGCCGGGCCGCAAAAAGAATGCTCAGGATCATCGTGTTGAGCCCGACGCTCTTGCCCGAACCGGTCGCGCCCGCGACCAACAGATGCGGCATACCCCTGAGGTCGGCCACGACGGGCATTCCGAAGATGTCCTTGCCCAACGCCAGCTTCAAGGGAGAACGCAATTGGACGAAGGGTTCGCTCAAGACAATTTCCTTGAGCGCAACATCTTCGCGCCGGGGGTTCGGGACTTCGATTCCGACAACGGACTTGCCGGGAATGGGGGCCACGATGCGGATGCTCATCGCCCTGAGGGCCAAGGCCAAGTCGTCGGCGAGGTTCACGATGCGGGCCACTTTGACTCCGGGCGCCGGCTCGAACTCGTACATCGTCACGACCGGACCCACGTGCGTTTGGATCACCTGGCCGTTGATGCCGAAGTTGGCCAGGGCCCTGGTCAAGATCTGAGCCTGCTCGCGGATCTCCTCGTCACTGAGACGTTCCACCAAGACAGCCTGATCCCCGAGCAGGGCTTCGGGACCAGGGAGCACGTACCCCACTCCACCGACCACCTCTGGCCTCAGGAGTTCGCCGGAGAGTTGGTCGGCCGCACCTTTACGCTTCCGCCGGCGTTTTTCTTGCGGCCCCAGAAGCCCCGAGTCCGTCTCCAGAATTTCCGGCGTCACAGTGGCGATATTCGCATCCTCGACCAGGGTTACCGGTTCCGATCGGACGATCTTCACCGGCTTGAGCTTGACCTTTTTGGACTCGCCGGCTGACCCGGCGCGTAACTGTGTCCACCGTTCGACTCCCCACTCACGGAGCGTGGCCAGGACCTCCGTACCTTGCCTGCCGAGCGCGACCAACGAGACCGGGGTCGCAACGAGAAGAGAGAGCAGCAATCCGGAAATGACGACGATGTGTGTTCCGACAGAGGCAAAGTAAGCCAACAACAGATTGCTTACATGACCACCGACATATCCGCCGGCATGTTCGAGGTGAGTCCACCCGCTGCTCACTGTTGGAATGCCGTGCAATTGCAAGGCCAGCAAGGTCGCAAGGAAGAGGAGCAACGAGGTAAAGCCGGCCGCGCTTCGGAGCGTCAATCCAATCTCGCCACGGCGGAAGCACCTCCCACCCAGAATGCCCAGGGCAACCGGCAAGAGATAGGCCGCTCCACCGACGAGGCCGAAGACGCCACGGGAAAGAGACACGCCGACCTTCCCGACGAAATTGTTCTGAGGTTCAGCGTCGACAGCTCCCTCTAAGAGGCCAGTATCTCTTGGGGAATACGAGAGGAGGGAAAGAAGAAGCAGGAGGGCCAGGGTGATGAGGATCACTCCGACAATTTCGTGCCGTGTCTCTAAGGCCCCGCGTTTAGTAGTACCGGCAGTGGCCATGGATAAGGAAACTACCATATCTAGTGAACGAGATCAAGAATTCAGAAAGGCAGGATCCAGATGAAACACGGGCCACTTCCCCTCCAGGAAGTGGCCCGTATCCGGCGCTTGGGACGCCTACACTCGTTATGGGGCTCTGTTATGAGACCCACCTGTCGGCGGTGGAGCGATGAGCTTCCGTTCGTACGAACACCGAGGACCCCAGCCTCACTTGGAGGCTGGCTCTCGTACTCCTTTCAAACGGTTGCATACGCAACCTTCTGCCCTCAGGCATTGCCTAGGAGCACTCGAGCCACCAGGTTTCTAAGCGGAAGGTCAGCTCCGAGAGGCGAGTGCCCGCCAGCGGCGGGCCTGAGTTGTCCGGGGGAGTAAGGTCTTCCATAAGAATACCTCCTCCTTTCAAGCCGATCGTATATCCGACTTCCCGGTCCTGTCAAGGCCGTTGTAAAGGAATCACACCTGGGGGGATCCGCCGACTTCTGCCGTATGCATGGGTTGCACACACAGCTTGGCCTCTTCTCTCCGGCCACAGTTGGCGCAGGCGTAGAAATTGCCGATCAGCCCATCCAGCATATCAATGACTCGTTCAGGGAACATCGTCCCCTGGCACTTCTTGCACTTACGCATCGGTGCACTCCTCTTTTCTTTGGTTAACAGGTTTTGTTTAATAAGGCGGCTACGGGAGGGTTTCTAGCCCTGGATCGAGATTTTTCGATGATTGAAGACCGGCAAAGGACCCATTCGACCGAAATTCTGCTTAGTCCTTATGGTCCCGCGGAGGCTTCGTAGGCACGGTCGGCCTTGGCCGCCATGAAGAAATCGCTCTCCGTCAATCCGTTGATTTTGTGCGTCCAAATCTCCACGGTGCACATACCCCACCGAACGTGCAGATCCGGGTGGTGACCTTCCTTCTCGGCAACCTCGCCGACCTTGTTCGCGAAGGCCAGCGACTGCGCGAAATTTTTGAAGGCATAGCCTCGCTCCAGTCGCGTCCCGTCGTGCGTTAAGCGCCAACCCTCGCCCAATTGAGCGAGCATCTCCTGCGCTTTCGCCGACTCCATCGGCGGAACTCCGCCTCGGCACGGCACGCACGGCTTATCAGCAAGGTTCATGGTCTCCCCTCCACGTTGCGAGCAGGATGTATTATACTGACGCGCAACAGTGCTCCGCCAGATGAAATCTCTTGGCAGCTACCCAATCCGGACCTTCGACGATTTCCGCAACGTCGCCCAGCTCTATCAATATTCCCGTGTCATACTCACGGCCTTGGAACTTGACCTCTTCAGCGTGCTCGCGACCCGATCCCGGAGGATCGCGTCCCTCGCGCGACATCTCAAGGTCAGCCCCCGCGGCCTTGACATCCTCTGCCGGAACCTAGCGGCCATGGGGCTGCTGGAAAAGACGACCACGTCGAGAGGGGGAGGGGGTCCCGCCCAGGGCGCTCCTCCCACACCCACTTACCGGAATTCGCCCCTTGCGCGTGCCGACCTGAACCGGCAGAGCCCGTCCTATCGGGGCAAATACATCGACCTGATCAGAAATCAGTGGGACGACTTTGCGCAACTCACACGGAGCGTGCGCCGGGGCCGGCCGATTGATGCGGATCAGCCGGAGACCCCCCAATGGCGTCGCGCCTTCACCTGGGCCATGCACCACCGGAGCCGGGACCAGGCGAAGCGGGTGGCTCGGTCCCTGGATCTCCGCGAGGCCAAAACCCTGCTGGACCTGGGCGGTGGGCCCGGAACATACGCGCTGGCGTTCCTTGCAAAGAACCCCAACTTGCAAGCCACGGTTGCCGACCGCAAGCCGGCCTTGCAAGTCGCGCGCGAGATCGCGGCGAGACACCCGGCCAAGGCGCGCCTCTCCTTTGCGCCAGTGGATTTCATGGACGATTCCATCCTGGGACGTTACGACGTGGTCTGGCTCTCCAACGTCATTCACATCTACTCGCCGGCACAGAACTTGGCCCTTTTCAGGAAGGTCGCCAAGGTGCTGAATCCCGGCGGCCGCATGATCATCCACGACTCCTTCCTCACCGATGCCCAGGGCCTGTATCCCATCGATACAACGGCCTTTGCCGTGATCATGTTGTTGTTCACCGAGACCGGCAACACATATCCGGCCCGGGACGTCATGGGGTGGCTGCGACGGGCCGGCTATAGGCAGGTGCGGATGCTGGCAGGCGTGGGAGTGCGCAAGGACGGCGAGAACGGGCTCATCGAAGGATGGGGGGGACAGATTTGAAATCTGTCCCCCCTCCTCTCACTACGAAAACAAGACCCAGGCCGCCGCAAGCGCCAGCACGGTATTCATCAGCGTGGCGATTAAATAGACGAGCACGGGCTTCCATCCGGTCTTCGTGAACTCGCCGAAGGCCAACTCCAGGCCGATG
>CAZITU010000067.1:0-14473 GCA_964542245.1 uncultured Nitrospirales bacterium
GGGTGGACTATCGCGGGAAGAAAGTGTTGGTCACGGGGGCGGACGGGTTCATCGGGTCCCATCTTGGGACGGGTAGCCTCAATGTCCAAGGTGAATTAGGAAAATGCGAAAAACGACTCGACTCCGTCAACTTGTGACCAGCCCCGAACTTGTGCCTCTCATGGAGGCGCACAACGGTCTCTCGGCCAAGATCGTCGAGGAAGCAGGTTTCCCGGGGATCTGGGCCAGCGGATTGGCGATCTCTGCCACATTCGGCGTCCGTGACAATAACGAGCTGTCCTGGACTCAGGTCATCGACCACGTCGCTTTTATGGCGGAATGCACTTCGATCCCGATCCTTCTGGACGGAGATACCGGCTATGGCAACTTCAACAACATGCGGCGGCTCGTGCGAAAGCTCGAACAAATTGGTGTTGCGGGTGTAGCCATCGAGGACAAGGTCTTTCCGAAGACGAACTCTTTTCTTCGCGCGGAACGTCAGCCGCTGACCGATATTCAGGAGTTCTGCGGCAAGATCAAAGCGGGGAAAGACAGCCAGAATGACGCGGACTTCGTGCTTATAGCCCGCGTTGAGGCTCTCGTCGCGGGCTGGGGCCTCTCTGAAGCGCTCAAGCGCGCGGAGGCCTATCGCATGGCTGGAGCTGACGCCATCCTGATACACAGTAAAAGTTCGAATCCCGCCGATATCTTTGCCTTTCTCGCGGAGTGGGGCGGCCGCTCCCCGATCGTGCTTGTGCCGACGAAGTACTGGACGACCCCGACTGCCGATTTTCGCGCTCGCAACGTGAGCGTCGTGATCTGGGCCAATCAACTCCTGCGTGCGGGTATCAGTGCAATGCAGGCAACCGCCAAGCGTATTTTCGATGAAGACTCGCTCATCAACGTGGAGCCCCAGATCGCTCCGATTCACGAAGTGTTCCGGCTGCAAGGCGACGATGAACTGCAAGAGGCGGAGAAGCGTTACCTGCCAGTGCACGACAGGCGTTCCCAGGGGGTAGTAGTACTGGCGGCGAGTGCCGGCGCAGGTTTCGGAGGACTGACCGACACGGTCCCGAAAGCGATGCTAAAAGTGCGAGGGCGGCCGATTCTGGCCCGTCTTCTGGACGACTTGGCGCATTTCGGGTGCCGTTCCGCGACCGTGATCCGCGGTTACAATGCTGAAGCCGTCAACGTGCCGGGTGTTCGTTACGTGGATAACCAAGACTTCGCCTCGACCGGCGAGGCCTATTCGCTCTCACTTGCAGAAGCCGATCTGGCGGAAGGCACGTTCATCGCCTTTGGAGACATCGTGGTGCAGCGGCACATCATCCATGCCCTTCTTGAAGAACCGGGAAACGGAATCACGATCACTGTTGATAGTCATCTGGCCGGTACGGATCAGCCCGACCGGGTTGCCTGCGATCGTCCTGATTCGGGCCGTTTCATGTTCGACGGCGTGACGTTGAAAGGTATCGGCTCCGTGGTCGACAGACACGATAACCACGGTGCGTGGATCGGTCTCTTGCACCTCGGCACCGAGGGTGCGCGCTGGCTCGTGGATGCCATTCGTGCGTCAAGAACGGACGGGACGCTTATGAGGATGCGGGTGTGTGACCTGTTGTCGCGGGTGCTGGAAGCTGGTCATCCGATCCGGGTCGTCTATACGCGCGGCGGCTGGGTCAACGTGAACAACATCACGGACCTGATTGACGCGTCGGCTCTATGAGACTGCAGGTGTAAGAAGCGAGATGAGAGGCATTGTCATCGCGGCGGGGATGGGGCTTCGGATGGGACGCTACACGGCGGAGATGCCGAAATGTATGCTCCCAGTGAACGGCCGGCCGCTTATCGAGTTTTGCGTGGAGGCCCTACGCGAGGCGGGCTGCACTGATGTTACGATTATCACGGGGCATCTCGGAGAGAAAATCCATGCTCCTGGATGCCGAAGGCTCCGCAATGACGACTTTGAGAACAACAACATCCTGCACTCACTGATGTATGCTCGCGATTGCTTCAACACAGGTCTACTCGTAACCTATTCGGACATCCTAGTGAACACCCAGGTGTACCGGCAACTCGTTGCCAGTCCCGGCGAGATCGTTCTCGCAGTGGACAAGGATTGGCGTCAGTATTACGAAGGCCGTACCTGTCACCCCATAACGGAAGCGGAAAAGGCATTCGTTGAATTGGGCGATGATCAGATGGGTCGTGTCAAGACAATGGGAAAGCAACTTGATCAGTCCCAGGCGGCCTCATGCCTGTGCACGGAGTTTCTGGGCTTGTGGAAAATGACTGCCGCTGGCGCCAGGACCTTTCGCGCCCATTTTGAGGCACTGGATGCTCGTCTCAGTCCAACGGCTCCTTTCCAATTCGCGAAAGAGTGGCGAAAGGCGTATGTCACCGATTTTCTGACGGATCTGATTGCCACCGGGGCCACCGTGAACTGCCTGATGATAGAACGCGGCTGGGCTGAGATCGACACCGTCCAGGACTACGAACGCCTCCCCGACATCGCGCTGGAACAGCGCCTTTCTATTAGAGAGGACATGACATGACACCAACAGCTTATACCTGCTCCTCGGCTCGATACGAAAGGAGGCATCAATATGGAATCGCGAAGCATGACGTCAACCGCTTATACCCGCGCTCTCGGCGCCCGGTTACTTTCTGAGGCGAATGACATCAAGCGGACGCCGGAAAGCTTAGCCAAGGAGATGGAATTGCCGCTGAGTCACATTCAGGCCGCCATCGCTGGGCAACTCGAACCGACTGAGTACCAGGCGCTGTTTCATGCTGTGTGCCAGCGTTATCCCGTCGCCTTCGGTCGGCTGTGGATGGACCCCACCGACACTGATGCTGGGATTTTGCACATGACCGCAGCGGAGTCGAGAGCCACGAGCCGAGTCTTCGCACGCCCCGATCGGACAGGACAGAGCACCCCTTACTACGAATATCGTGACACGGCCTTTTCGCGAACGGCCCCATTCCGGCCTGAGTGGATACGCCAGATTCGTGTTGTGCAGGATAGCGATCCTATGAATCCCGACGTGGCTTACAATAAAGGGCACCTTCTCCATCAAACCACGCTGTTCATCGGTCCTGTGAACTTCTATTGGGAGGTTGGCGGCAAGCGGTACGCGATGGAAATGAACACGGGCGACTCGAACTACATCACGCCATTTTGGCCCCATACCTTCGCCAGTCGGGATAAGTCTCAACCGACCTTCATCATCGCCTTTACATACGGTGGCGAAGTCGCGCGGGCCCGTGAAGAACTGGCACGCATTGGGGTCGGGGCGCTTTCTGGCCTCACGCTTGAACTGCGCCGGGAGACTGCCGCCTACGCTGATCTCCTGCGTCGGCACCTGGCGCATGAGACGTGGACCGAGGAGCATTTTGCCGAGGTGTGCGTGAAGCGACAAATGGACCCGGTCCGCATTGCCGCTTTTCTTGGTGGGCGAGTGATGCCGACTGCCGGCGAAATTGGCATGATGGCGGACGTCCTGTGCATCATGCCCCGTGATCTCATGCCCCCGACGCGTGTCCAGGAGGATGAGGTGGTGACGCTCCGACGTAGCCAGGCTGACGTATACGCCTACCCCGGTGTTGCCAATCCCTGTTACCAGATTACCCGCTTGGCGCGTGCACGCCAGCAACCGTACTTGAAGTCATTCCTGATTCGGGTGTTACCAAAACGGAAGTCCTCCGATTTTAGGGTCGGCCTCCATCAGTATTTGTACAACCATGGTGAGACGGAAGTGAGGCTGATCGCCCGCTCCGATGCTGATGCTACGGAACGTGTGGTATTGCTGGCACCTGGGGATTCGGCCTATGTGGCGCCGATGACCGTGTGCCGGTTTGAGACCGACGGTCCTCGGGATGGCGAGCTGTACCTTGTGCGCGTGCCGGGTGATCTGCACCCCGACGCCTTGTTCGAACTGTCCGGCATGGCTCCTGTCGGCATCACCCGCGCGGCCAACGAAATGACCTCTTGGTTTTGACGTGGCTGCAGTAGTCACCCTCAACAATCCTGTTCAAGTGCATCAGCGAGTGGACGCTCCTTCGACGCTCGCGCAATTGCTTGACCAGCGCGACTATATTTTGGTGACGAGTCATGGTTGGAATCGTCGCGGGATAACCCAACGGATCATGTCGGCTTGTCGGGCCCCGCTTGCCGTGCTGGACACTATCACGGCGAACCCCACACTTGAGCAAGTTGTCACGCTTGGCAATGATCTTGCGCGGCTCAGGGGAAAACGCGTCGTGGTGGTGGCGCTAGGCGGGGGGTCGGTCATGGATGCGGCCAAAGCCATTCTTGTCGCACTGGCCGAAGATGCGGATATGAGCGTTGTTGAAAAGTGCCTTCGGCAGAGCATCCCGCTTCCTGAATCGCTCACGTTGTGCCAGTTGTTTTGCGTTCCCACCACATCAGGCACTGGTAGTGAAGTCACGAAGACCGCCACCTTATGGGACGGCACAACACGCGTCAAGTATTCTTTGTCGGATCCGCGCCTCTTCGCGACCGCGGCGATTCTAGACCCGACCCTGACTGTCAGTGCCTCTTCGGAATTAACGCTTTCCACAGGGCTCGATGCCCTCTCTCACGCGATGGAAGCGATCTGGAACGTTAACCACACAGCGGTGAACGATGCCTTAGCTGCATCGGCCATAGCACGGATAAAACGCTATCTGCCTGCAGTGCTGGCGATGCCGGGAGATCTTGGAGGTCGGGCCGAATTGCAGACCGCGGCCTTGCTGGCGGGGCTGGCCATCGGTCAGACTCGCACAGCGCTGGCCCATTCGATTTCATATCCTCTTACGGGTCGCTTTGGTCTTTCCCATGGACTCGCCTGTGGGTTTACGTTGCCTGACGTCGCGGCCTACAATCTTGCCTCCAATCCTGAACGGATACAGACAATCGCCGAGGCCTTCGGGCTCGCGAACGCTGATGAATTACCTGTTGCTCTAAGGACATGGATGCGGTCGCTTGGCGTGTACGAAGCCGTGCGGCATGTTGTTCAGCCGAGGATGGTAGCTGAGCTCGGCATGAGCGTCATCACGCCGGGGCGAGCTGATAACAACATTCGCCCGGTGACAGTCGCGGATGCCCATGCGATCTTGTACGCTGCGTTGGAAGATAAGACATGGCTGCGAACCGAGCCGGCGCCGACGACCGGGCGGGTGGTTTGGATTACAGGACTGTCGGGTAGCGGGAAAACGACGCTCAGCCGCGCCGTTGCGGCTGCTATGCGAGCCGGAGGGCGGAAAGTTACCCTACTGGATGGGGACGAGCTTCGCATGGTCATAACCGGAAAAGTCGGTCATAGCGAGGCAGAGCGCCGCGGGCTGGCCTTCCGGTATGCCAGCATCTGCCAGTTTCTCGCTTCGGAGGGTATCGATGTCGTCTGCGCAACAATGGCGCTCTTCCATGCGTGCCACAAGTGGAATCGCGAGAACATTCCCGGCTATATCGAAGTCTACCTGAAGGCGAGCCTGGAAAAGTTAGTCGTGCGAGACCCGAAAGGACTCTATCGTAGAGCCTTGCAAGGGGAGATCCGCAACGTGGCCGGTGTTGATTTGGCGTATGAGGAACCATTAACCCCTGATCTTGTCCTCGACAACGATGTGGATCGTGACGATATGGGACCGTTGGTTGAACAAGTCCTCGATCGGTTAAAGCGATAGAGTGGGAAGATCCTCAGGTTGCAGTTTGATGAATAGCAGACAGGAGGCCAGGATCGTACGCCGGAGAGATCTTCGGTAGAGGCTTGGACAGTGGACTATACAGGTAAGAAAGTGTTGGTCACGGGGGCGGATGGGTTCATCGGGTCCCATCTTGTGGAGCGTTTCGTGGCGGGCGGGGCGTCGGTCACCGCGCTCAGCCTTTACAATTCCTTCGACAGCCACGGCTGGCTAGATGAGCTTCCCGCCGCCATGTTGGAGCGGGTCATGCTGGTGCGGGGAGACGTGCGGGACGCCCCCTTTGTCCAGAGGCTCGTCGAGGGGCAGGACATCGTGTTTCATCTTGCGGCGCTCATTTCCATTCCCTATTCATACACGGCCCCCCAGTCGTTCGTGGACGTCAATATCACCGGCACGCTCAACCTGTTCGAAGCCGCCCGAACACATCGGGTGAAACGCGTCGTGCACGCCTCAACCAGCGAGGTATACGGCACGGCGCAGTACACGCCGATTGACGAACGGCATCCCTTGCAAGGCCAGTCGCCCTATTCAGCGAGCAAGATTGGCGCCGACAAGATGGCCGAGGCCTATGCCCGCTCATTTGATCTTCCCGTCGTGATTCTTCGCCCGTTTAACACGTACGGTCCGCGGCAAAGCGAGCGAGCCGTCATCCCGACGATCATCCGGCAAGGTCTCGATCCCTCGTGCACCGGCATCAGAGTCGGCGACCTGTCTCCCACTCGCGACTTCAACTATGTCAGCGATACCGTCGAGGCGTTCGCGGCGGTGGGCGTGGCGAAGAAGCTGGAGTACGGGACGGCGTACAACGCGGGAACTGGAACGGCGGTCAGCATCGAGGACGTGGTTGAGATCGTGCGGCGCCTGACGGGAGCCTCGAAGCCGCTGGAGAAGGAGACGGCGCGGATCAGGCCGGAGCATTCGGAAGTCAAAGCGCTGTTGGCCGACAGCCGCCGTTTGGCCGAGGCCACAGGCTGGCAGCCGCGCGTCGGTCTCGAGGAGGGTGTGTCGCGCACGATCGCCTGGTGGCGCGAACGACTCCAAAACGGCAAGGTCAGGCCGCTGAGCGAGTATATGAAATGATGAAAAACGCATTGTTTATTCTCATAGACGGCCTACGCTACGACGTGATGGCGGATGAAGAGGCCGCTCGGCTGCTCATGCCAAACTTGGCTCGCTTACTTGACCGGGGGTTTGTGCGTCGAGTCATAGCTAACGGACAAGCCACGCAATTCGTGATGCCATCCTTATTCAGCCTGACCTATCCGTTGGATTATGGGGGCTACAATAACGGCATTCGGGAGCGTCCCAAGAGTTTTGTTGAATTGCTTCGTGGCGCTGGTTATGAGACCCATTCGATGTCCACATGCAATCACCTTGGCATCACATCCGGCTATGATCGCGGCTTTGATTCGGTCCGCATAGCCAGTGACCATCGAACAACACTGGAATCCCGTATCACTCGGACGCTCAGTTACGATCTCACACTATGGAAAAAAGGCGAGCGTACGGAAGCTGAAACAGTGGAACTGATCCAGCGTGAATTAGGGATGATGCTTGATGCAATTGAGGGAAGTATCAGGGCATTCGACAAATCGTACTGGCCAGCTCGCCTTCGACGAATCAATGTGCTGGTGGCCTCAGGTTGCGCGGCCGAAAGAGAGCTACTCAAGCGGGAGCCTCTAACCGTTTTAGAAAAGCTAGTCAAAGTTCCTGCGGGAGTGTACTGGAGGTTTCTTGGCGAGCGCAAAGCGTTCATGCTGAAATTGCTTCTCTTCCGAGTGATAGAAGGGATCAGTTGGCGTGCACGAAAGTATATTTCTACAATAACTTGGTTTCCGTTTTTCACGCTGGGCCATTATCCGGTGCTGATTGGCGAAATCATCGAGCCGATCCGCACATTCATCAGTAAACCCCCAAGTCGTCCCTGGTTTCTTTACATGCACACTATGGATGTGCATGACTGTCGCTCAATCAGTCGCCCCCTGCATATACTGGAACGGCTAAGGTACCTTCCCCGCTGGATCCGTGCCAAACTCATGGGAAAAACTAAGCGCCGATGGCTGTATGATACCGCTGTCATGTATGTGGATGACTGCCTGGGGAAGGTTTTTGAAACCCTTTCAAATACGGGACAGCTTGAGAAAACGCTGATCCTCGTTGTTGGTGACCATGGCTACCAATATGCGCAAAGTCCTCGTAAGAAGCAGGGAGTTGCCACAAGGACGCACTACGAAGATATTGAAGCGCCGCTACTGATGTCGGGTATAGACATGCTGCCCAGTGACAACGGGCTGATTGATAGTATGGGAGTCACCGCCACTCTCCTCGACGCGCTGGATATACCCCTTCATAACAGCTTCAAGGGCCGCAGTGCCTTTCGGGTAGGTCGAGTGGCTGTAATTTCCGAGAATTGCGGAGGTGGAAATGCGGATATTGATCGCCGCGACGTATATTTTACCGTGACGACAAAGAGCTACAAGATGATGGTAGTCTTGTGCAGCCACCGGCTTAAGGTTGAAGAGCTCTACAATCTTGAGAAGGATCCATGGGAGGTTTGTAACCTCGTTGGAGAGGAGAGATACACCGAGGTGATCCAGGAAATGCTCGCCCATCTTTATGCCGAACGTGGTGAGTTGCTTGCTCGCCGAGGTGCCCTTCCGAAGCAGTCCCTCTTCATAATTCACACCGAACACTGAAAGGGCTTTATGTCCGATTCTAGGAACAGAAATAGTTTCAAGGGACTGAGTAGCCAAGCAAAGCTTGATAGTGAGATCGTCTGCAGTTGCGTTGATATGACTCTCAGTCATCTCAGGGATCTGCTTGACGATGGGTCAGTGAGTAATTTTGATCAGTTGCTGGAAAGAACCGGAGCTGGGAAAGCTTGCACAGCCTGCCTGTTGGATTTGGAATATTACTTTTCTTCACATGTCCTACCATCTCCCATCCCAGGTAACAAAACTATGGTCCGTTCTGTGGTTCAAGGTCAGCGGCGAACGCTGAAGCGTAGTCTTTATGGACTTTTAGACGAGATATCGCCGCCGATTCCCTTCGCCAAAACTCATTACATGCCAGTGCTTTTTGGTGAGACGATTGAACAATGGCTGTGGATAGCGAATCAGGGGTTATTGTACCAGAACACCGGAGTACCGACTGTACGCGCTGGAGTTCTTGTTAGGGATTCGGAAGGAGTTGAACGATTCCGGGCCACCCGCGATCTACAAGAAGGAGAAACTCTGCGGGAGAACTTGTCTCGATATTTGCTAGGATTCCCGAAGCCTGCCGAACCGACTTTTGTTGGAATTGGTTCGGTCGCAATCACTCTACGAGCACTTCGTCCAGGCAAGTGGGGAACGACTCGTCCGCAGGTTCAAATTGTCACGCCAGTCGCCTCATGCGGAGTGCATAGTCAAGGTCCAAATGGTCAACGAGAACAATGGTTCACAGGTTTGTATAGACCCGGGCATGAACGCCTTTTTTTCTCAGTCGTGAATGTCCGCTCTGTCCCACTTCATGTAGAAGCGGCCTATATAGTCGGGAATGCTCTGGCTGATTCTCCCAATTGTACGCAAGAAATCACGGTTCCCCCATTAGGGACACGGTTTTGTGAGATCAAGATTCCGAAAGAGCGAGGAGTTCAAGCTGAGAACTGTCCGCTCTATCTTCGTTGGCGTTGCAATGGCGCAAGGAAGATTCATGTGTTCTGTGCGACTCCTATGCTGGATCGGTTTTCTATCGACCATTTGTAGATCGAATGGCATACAAGTACATAATCCCAACCATAACCTGCCTGTCAGTCGGCTATGACTGCATTATTCCGATTCCCTGGAATCAAATAGGGGAGAGGGTGATCAGCGGACGATGCCGAGTGATTTGGTACGTCAAAGTCTATCATCAGGGTCACGTGAAAGCGGAGGCTCAACAAGTCGTGCAATTTGAAGACCGTCAACTAATTGGTCAGGCTCCAATAACCTATAGCTGGAAAGATGCGGCTGATCAGTGGGGCGATGTCCCTGGATTTTTGGAAATGGGGTTTCAATCTGAAAATGGTGACAACGTTTTCACGAGCAAGCGAGTGGTCCCATTCTATGCGATATATTATTCACAGGGGAAAAAGTCGTTATTCTCGGATAATGCGTACAAGTATGGCTCCCCGCCAGTGATTGCTCAGATTGCCGAATATGGCCAGTTTGTTGACGGTTACCCGGTTGCGCACATCGACCGAGCCCGTGATCTAGGTATGTCCATTATTCTCATAAACCCCTATAGCAAAGCTATCATGGTGAGGATCATCTCGAATGACGGTCGTTCGCTGGATCGCTTGAAGGTTATGCCCATGAGCGCCTCAAATGTACCGCTAATTCGCTTGTTAAAGGAGGGGGAAAACTCATGGATTGGGCAAATTCAATTGACGGCCAACAATAGGTTGATAACCTTTGTAACCTACCACTCTATTCGTGATCCACGGATTATCAGCGACCATGAGCACTTAGACCCATATCGTGGTGATCCAACACATATGCCTGCCTTTCAGTGGTTTCGGCAGAAGGTCGGCCGCGTGTTCGCGAATCACGGCATTAGCTGGAACAATCAGGACTTTTAATTATGAGTTCTGCTCTCTCGATTATCGGTATTGTCGCAGATGCAGAAACTCGTTTTGTACTGCTGGATCTTATCCGATTGCTGAGACAACGGCATCACAGCACCATCCATTTGTATTGCAACAGTGCGCAGGAGGTAGAGTTTTACACCCATAAAAATAAAGACGGTCTATTTGCGTCGATAACCAATGCCTCAATTTTGCTGCGAGCCGCTCACGAAACGGTTGCTGACGAAGCCGAAGTCATTGCTACCGCCAGATCGTATGAACACAAGCTAGGTTGCACCTACAACACGCTAGCCGTTGCTAACCGACATCTGGGCCGTGGATATGCGCTCGGGGGATTTTATCATGCTCGTTCACGCCACTCGGAGAAAACGAGCTATCTTCAAATGTTGCACGCTTACAATAGCGTGCTCAAATTTTGGGAACGAGAGATCGTACAAAAGGGATTGACGTTGATTCTAAATGGTGCGGGTGAAATCGCTCGAATCGCAAAATCGAATAAGGTGCCATATCGTGCTTTTTTTGGCTCTCGTTACAAGAACTATCACTTCTGGGCAAGGAGTGAATTTTTTGAAAATTCAGCTGTGAGGCAGGCCTATGATGCCATCCAGTCATCTATGAAAGACATGGTGGATATCACAGAGCCGTATTTACTTGAACTGGCACATCGCAAACGTTTCGTCAAAAACGATAGCTTAGCTCGCTTACTCTATAAATTAGTTTATACGACTATGCAGCATGTGTATTGGCGAATGCGCGGATATGATAAAGGGAAAAGTTACTATCTTCGCGATTGGCTTGCGTATCACATCCGTCTGTGGACAGCCACCCGGAGGATGAGGGGATCAGAAACGCGGAAGCTGGCCGATCTGGATGGCCGACCGTTCGTGTTCTTCCCGCTTCATACTGAGCCGGAGGGCTCAATGGGGCAAATCTCGCCAGAGTATTTCTATCAGCTTTCGGCTATAGCCGCCTTGTCGCGCGACCTTCCAGCCGGGGTACTTCTTGCCGTCAAAGAAACAATTCATGGTGTCGGGAGACGTCCGAAGAACTTTTATGATCAGATACTCGCCTTTAAGAACGTAATCATGCTCGATATGATGGAATTTGGCCTGGAGATCGTCAAGCGAGCTGCTGCGGTAGCAACTATCACAGGGACAGCGGGATTTGAGGCGGCTGTCATGGGGAAACCTGTGGTCACGTTTGGACGCCATAATGTCTACAATTTCCTTCCTCACGTTATGGTCGTGACTGATGAGGACCGTCTAAGGGACTATCTGAAAGCAATTATTGATGGGAAAATTGATCTCAAGCGTGCGCGGGTTGATGGTGCGAGATTTCTTCAAGCCATAATCAACACGTCGTTTGATATGCATGGCTACAATTATGTCGATCTTTGTAGCTACGGCGAAGGGGCTGTGGAAAATGCATATCGGGGACTACTGGCGAGCCTCGATGATGGTTCTGACGCTCACTCTGATCAGAAGGCACATAGTGTCTTAGCCGGGCAAGAATCTTTAGGATCGAGCCTGTGCCACGGAGTCGGGGATGATAAGTGACTCTGACCGGATTCCACTCGTGGTACCGGATCTTCGCGGAAACGAAACAGCCTATCTGGCCCGGTGCGTCAGTGAGAACTGGGTCTCCTCTGCCGGCCCGTTCGTGACCGAGATCGAGCGTCGGATGGCGGCGTTGACCGGACGGCAGCACGCGGTCGCAATGGTCAACGGCACTGCTGCGCTCCATCTCGCCCTGGTTGTTGCGGGAGTCAAGCAGGGAGATCTTGTGATCATCCCGGACTGGACCTTCGCGGCGACGGCGAATGCCGTGGTGCATGCCGGCGCCAGTCCGTTCTTCGTGGACGTGGCTCGTTCCACTTGGACGCTTGACCCGGAGTTGGTGACCGAAGCCGTCGGTAAAGGAGGAGCATGCCGGATCGGCGCGGTGGTGGCCGTTCACGCTCTTGGCCATCCGGCGGACATGGATCCGCTGCGAAAGGTTTGCAGCGATGCCGGTATTCCGCTCATCGAAGATGCGGCCGGCGCGATCGGGGCAACATATAAGTGGTGCCCGGTCGGCAGTCTCGGCGACGCGGCGATGTTCAGCTTCAACGGCAACAAGACGGTCACCGCTGGCGGAGGCGGCATGGTGGTCACGGACAATGGTGCATGGGCCGACCGGTTGCGAAGCCTCAGTACCCAGGCTCGTTCCGGCTCTGCCTACCGATACGAGGATGTCGGGTACAACTACCGCATGACGAACCTGAACGCCGCGGTCGGCCTGGCCCAACTCGAACGTCTCGACGACATGTTGGCGGCCAAGCGGGCGATCGCCTCAGTCTATGATGCCGTGATCGCGGGGCGTGAGGACCTTCTCCCGATGCCGCGTGCGGCGTGGGCTGAAAGCGGGTGCTGGATGTATTCAGTGCGTTGCGGCGCTGTGGAAGATGCCGACGGGCTGGTCAAACATTTGGCCGCCCGGGATATCGAAGCCCGCGTGTTCTGGCAGGCGCTCGCTTCCCAAAAGATTTATGTCGGCCCTCCGTGCCTTCTGACGGGTGTGTCGGAATCGCTGTCGGGGTGCGTCGTGTCACTGCCCTGTAGCAGTAGCCTCACCGATGCCGAGCAGAAACGCGTGATCGCCGCATTAGGAGAGTGGCGAGGTAAGCCCTGCAAGCAGGCGGCGTAAAAGTTGTCCTTATTGGGGCTGGCGGCCACGCCAAGGCGATTGTGGAGGCTATACGTGGGACCGGCGGCGCGATTGTCGCCTACGTTGATCCACGTGAGGCTTCGTGGCTGTCCGCGAAACGGATTGGTGAGCAGGGGCTGACCGCCGCAATGGAAGCCGGTGCCAAGCTCGTGATGGGCATCGGCGGGGTGGAGCCCGGCGGTTTGGCCAAACGGCTCGACCTTGTGGATTCCTATCGTTCAAAGGGGATGTCCTTCGCGACGACCATCCATCCCGCGGCCCATGTCAGCCCCACCGCTATGCTGGAGGAGGGCGCCATCGTGCTCGCCGGGGCCGTCGTTCAGCCGGAAGCGGCGATCGGCAGGGGAGCCATCATCAACACGCGGGCGATCGTGGAGCACGACAGCACGATCGGGGCGGGCAGTCACGTCGCGCCGGGCGCGATCGTGCTCGGCGGCTGCCGGGTTGGGAGCTGTTGCATGATCGGCGCCGGTGCGGTGATCCTCCCCGGTACGACGATCGCTGATAATAGCCTCGTGCCTGCTGGCGCACGGTATCCGTCGTGAATACCGCCTCCCGTCCGACGCCGCTGATCATCGCCGAGGCAGGGGTGAACCA
The DNA here is from genome assembly GCA_964542245.1 of uncultured Nitrospirales bacterium. Taxonomy (GTDB): domain Bacteria; phylum Nitrospirota; class Nitrospiria; order Nitrospirales; family NS-4; genus CAZITU01. The sequence continues at coordinate 13,592 of CAZITU010000067.1, forward strand.
TAACGGCGACCTCAGCCGGGCGCGCGACATGGTGCATGCGGCGGCTGACGCCGGAGCCGACCTGGTCAAGTTCCAGGCCTTCAGGACCGAGCAGCTGGTGAGCGCCGAGAGCGCCGCGGCGGCCTATCAGCAAGCCAACACAGGCATCGCGCGCCAGGCTGACTTGCTGCGCCGCCTGGAGTTGCGCCTCGATGACTTCGCCGTGCTGGCCGAGACCTGCCGTTCCCGGGGAATAGGCTTTCTCTGTACTCCCTTCGATGTGGCCATCGCCGGTGAGCTGGTCGCGCTGGGCATGTCCTACATCAAGATTGCCTCGGGCGAATTGACCAACACTCCCGCGCTCAAGGCCTTGGCCGGCTACGGCTTGCCGATTCTCCTGTCGACCGGCATGGCGACGCTGGCGGAGACCGCTGAGGCAATGGCGACACTCAAGAAAGCGGGGGCGACCGATATCACCTTGCTGCATTGCACCTCGCTCTACCCGGCCCCGATGGAAGCGATCAACCTCCTGGCCATGGTCACCCTGCGAGAGGCGTTCGGCTGTCCCGTCGGATATTCCGACCATAGCCTCGGCGATCATGTGGCGATCGCAGCCGTCGCGCTGGGCGCGTGCGTCATCGAGAAGCACTTCACCTTGGATCGGAAGCTGCCGGGCCCCGACCACGCCGCTTCCCTCGAGCCCGACGAACTGGCGCGCATGGTTCGCCGCATGCGTGAAACGGCGAGCGCGCTGGGCGATGGGATCAAGCGGCCGGCCCCGGGCGAATCGGAAACGGCGGCGCTGGTGCGCCGGAGCTGGCATGCGGCGCGTGACTTGGCTGCCGGCACGCTCTTGGCCGAGTCCGACATGGTCCTGAAACGGCCGGCAACGGGGCTGGCGCC
>CAZITU010000068.1:0-14435 GCA_964542245.1 uncultured Nitrospirales bacterium
GCATGGCATCGGCCACACAGGTTTCCAAATGGTTTTCGAGCAGCCGTGCCTGTACTTGGCTCAGGGCCCCACGAACAGCGGCGACTTGTAGCAGCAAGTCCTCGCAGGTGCCGTGCTCCGTGAGCATCCGCTTGATTCCCCTCACGTGCCCCTCGATCCGGCTCAGCCGGTCCTCAAGTTCCTTTTCAACTGCCGGATCCAGATAAACCTCGGGCAGACATACCGTGGCCGTCTTCGGCATATCCCCTCCTCCCCCATAGGATGTCACAACCAGGCATCAAGTTGCAAGAGAATTTTTCATCTTCGAGAGCCAATCAGCGGCCTAGCCCCGGATCCCGGGCTCGTTTCGGCCTCCGGAGCCTCGCTTGTTTGTTGCCTCAGCAGCTTGAGGGCATGTTCATAGGCGGGTTCGATTAGCGTCCACGCGCGGTCGAAGTCGAGCAGCGGCAGCCCCGAGCCGGGACACGGGTCGAGAATCTGGACATCGACTCGATCCTTGTAAAAACGGAGGTCAGACCGGAACCGCGCTTGCAAGGCTAGCGCAAAAGATTGCCCCAGGATGGATATCAAACTTGGATGGCGCCAGGGCATTTGTCCACACCCGCAAAGGATTCCGATCACGCGGCCAGCGCCGCGCGCGACGGCCACGTCAATGGGCACGTTGTCAGAGAGACCACCATCGACGAGCTGGCGCCCCCTCCACAGCATCGGAGGAAACAAGCCCGGCAGCGCAGTGCTGGCAAGGATGGCTTCGGTCAAATCTCCCTGATCAAGCACTACCGCTTCGCCTGTTTTCAAATCAGTGGCCACCACGTACAGCGGGATTCTCAATTGCCGAAACCAGGGTACCGGCAGGGTCTCTTGCAGAAACGCGCGAAGGCGATGATTGTCATAAACGCTGGGCGCGCCCCAGAGCAAGCGCACGGCCTGCCAGCGCGGACCTAGCACGTCGCGGGTTCGCAGCCTTCGCCAGTGTTCTTCAATTTCGGCGGGCGACAGACCTGCCGCAATCAGGGCTCCGTTCACTGCCCCAATCGAGCTGCCTACCACGAAGTCGAACTGTACGCCGAGCTCTACCAGTGCTCGGTACAATCCGACTTCTACCGCTCCTGGCGCGCCGCCCCCACACAGAACCAAGGCAGTCTTTCCCGTGAAGTTCTCCGATGACATTACTAAATCTTTCGCTTGCGCAGCAGCACTTCGCTGCCCCCTTCTTGATAGCGCACTTCGTCCATGAAATGACGCATCAGAAAAATCCCCCGCCCGTGCCATGCGTGAATCGCCTCGGCGCCGGTGGGGTCGGGAACCTCTTCGGGGTTGAAGCCGGGCCCTTCGTCGCGCACAACCAAGACCAGGCCACCGCTCTCTTCGCATTCGCAGAAGCAGGCCACAACGACGCGTTTGGCCGGGTCATTCTGGTTGCCGTGCAAGATCGCATTGGCCAAGGCTTCGCGCAACGCGATGGCGATATCTTCGAGCGCTTCTGGCGCACAAGGCAGAGACCGCACAATCGCCATCACCTTCTCTTGGACTTCATCCACGGCCGCAAGCGTACTGGGAATCACTTCGCAAAACTTGGATACGAGCTTATCCTGCCGGAGGGGACAACTCATCCGAGCCCCACGAGCCTCTGACTGCATGCCCAAGTCCGTCATGGTTCCCTTCCTTTATTCGGCTGGCCGATGCCGTTCTGAGAATGCCTGCGCTGCACTCGTCGGCAACCGCCGCAGCCAGAGCAGGGTGAGGTCGTCCTCAAACTCTCTATCGCCACGAAACTCTTCAATGCGCCGGAGAAAGACTGTAGTCAGGCCCGAGAGCGAGGAGGCTCGCGAAACTTCACTGGACGACTCCTCCAGCAGGGTCTGAACCCCGTCAGGCTTCAGGAATTCATCAAGCCGATTCCGTGTTTCCGAGAGTCCATCGGAGGCGAGAAACAGCAGGTCGCCCACGTCGAGCAGGATGCGTTCTTCCGTGTAGCACGCCTCGGTATTCACGCCAAGCGGGAGCCCGCAATCGGATTCCTCGGTGGGCTGCACCATCCTCCACCGGCGCTGCTTCGCAGACCATTGAAAGGGGCGCGGTTGCCCAGCATTGGCGAAGCGGAACTCGCCTCCGCCAGGCTCATAGATCGCAGAAATTGCCGTGGCGAGCGTTGCTGGCAGCGCCAAGTGGTCGTATTCCTGGTTGACAAGTTCCAGCAGTCGAGCGGGCCGGGTTTCTTCGGCGTAAGGATGCAGCAGGTTGTGGACAGCGTGGGCGAGGGTATCGCGTTCCTGGCCATGGCCCGTCAGGTCGAGGAGCACGAATTTCGTTAAGGTCCCGTGTCCGCAGGAATGAATGCAATAGATGTCCCCGCCGGCCATCGATCCTGCAGGTCGCCCGATCAAGAACAGTTCAAGCCCCGGCAGCAAGAAGTGCTCAGCAAGGGATTCATTGCCGCCGACAACTTCAGTGCAACGGGAGGAATGAACCAAGGGCGCAGGTTGGGGCTTTCTACCGGACCGGGTTGGAGTGGGCAATTCCATTAACTAACCCCATATCACGGCAAACTGCTGGGGTGCCATGCGCGCGTGCGCGCACCCATGAAATTGAATGCTATACCGACTTCTTCTGCTGCCGCCGGGAACCGCTGAGCCAAGACTGGCCCTCAGGCCAATAGCAACGTCCCGGCCGGCAAAACCTCTCTTAGAGACGGCGTTGGAGCCAACGCCTGGCGCGCAGCACTCGGTTCTTTGTATTCGATAGCGATAGACCAAGGCGCGCAGCTATTTCCTCGTTCGACAGCCCTTCAAAGCGACTCAGAACAAAAGGGGTGCGATACAGTTCAGGGAGCTCAGCTAGGTACTGCTGAAGGATCTCGTGAAACTCGTGCCACGCAGATTCTATTTCTGGATCGGAGGAGCCATCAACTAGCTCCACGGGGATGTCTCCTTCTTCGCCCAAGTGGTCGTCCAAATTCAGGCCGCGCGGCAATCTACGCTGGCTCTGCTGATACGCTCGGCACTCGTTGATCACAATCCGGGTAACCCACGTCGAAAACTGCGATTCGCCACGAAAACTTCCTAGATGGCGATACGCTTTTAACAGGGCATTCTGGGCGGTTTCTTCACCATCTTCATCGTGCCCGTGGCACAGGTAAGTGGCCAGCCGAAGGACCTTCGTGTGGTTGCGTCGCACCAGTTCCTCAAAAGCGCTGGCGTCCCCGGCCTGCGACTGAACTACCAGTTCTTTATCCGAAGCCGCGCTTGCGCCTGCCTCTTCTGCGCTCATCGGTCACCTCTCCGTCCGAGGCCCAAGCCCTCTCCTGAGAGCAACTCGGACCGTGATTCCTGACGGAACGCGTCTCTGAGGAGTCTCAAAACGGAGCCTTTGTGTCGCGTATAGCGCTCCAGCAGAAGGCCGAGGGCGATGCCAAAGGAAATGTGCGGGACAAGGCTGCCAAGAAAGACACCGTTCAGTAGTCCCTTGCCCAGCTTCAAGCCGAAGTAGCCAGTGTCCATCGCCACCACCATGGGAGGCGTGATCATCATCCCCACCTCGATGATCAACCCCCAAATCAACCCGCCCCACCAGCGCGTCCGCCCGACAAGGAGGGTGTACGTCAAGCCGAAGCAGACACTCACCCAGGAGTGGTAGAGGTTGCCCACGATGTCGGAAAGTGTGCTCGGACCGAGAGCCATTTGGTCAAGAATCAGCACGCCAAACATCCGGGGCATGTTACCCGGCAGCAGGCCCAAGCTGAAGCTAGTCAGTCGAAAAACGTCTAGGGCCGCCGTGCAGCCAAAGCCGACCCAAATTCCGGTCCAGATTCGGTTATTCAGCCGGGCAAGACCCAGGCGAGCCGCAATCGCCCACACCAAACCCAGAAGCACGATTGAGGGGAGTAACACCCACTTAGCAAGTAGGGGCATCTCCGGCATTCCTGGAGTAAGAGCGACCACGAGGACATTGGGCCCAACAGCCGCGGGAACCAGGGCAAGGCCTGTCAAGAAAAGCTCCAGGCGGGACGCTGGCGGTGGCGCCTCCGGCGGGAGAGGAGGGGGAACTCGCCGCCGGAGGAATCCCACTGCCATGACCACGAGCCCAATCGCCACGAAGGTGAGGTCAATAGGTGTGATTAGCATGGCTTCTCGCTATCCTGAAAGTTAGCCAGGGTAGCCTTACTTCGTTGCCTCAGTTGTGATCTCGTCGAGCATCATGTCCATCATCTGACCCGCCATGGCGAGCTGTTCTTTCCCGTAACTGCCAAACGCGGCCGAAGGCTTGGAATAGCTCACTACAACCTTGCCGTCAGACCGCTCGTAAACGTAGATCTTGAGCGGCATTTCCAGCCCGACATTCGGATTCTCGGGAAGGATCATCTTCATCATGTCGGGTTTGCCGAACTCGATGGTCTTGCTTCCGGGAATGCTGGTTCCCACCATCCGGAGCATGTTCTGGTGGTCGATGGTGGCCACAATCATCATGCCCCGTTTCTTGATGGCGGTCTCCAGGTTCTTCACTGTCTGCTTGAAATCACTGGTGGCCATCTTGTCCACGCGGTTCGGCGTCTGCGCGCTAACCGCGAAGGCTTGGCTCAGAACCAGCGCCGATGCGAAAGCAAGGGCCCTGTAAAGCTGCGAGCGGTATTTCATTTCCATTCCTCCTTGAGATTGGGGGCGGGCGGCACATCCCCTCCTGGGGGATTGGATGCCAAAAGACGGCGTTGGTTACAAAAGAACGACCCAGTGGGGGGTCCCATTTATGTGCGGGACGGGCGCTTGTGTTCTGGGGAAAAGGGCGGATGGTTTCTGTAACTGCAAGCTGTGGCAGTAGATGTGGTTCTGGCGGGGAGCCTACGTTGCGGCCTCTCGCGCTACTCGCGTGCCCATCCGGGTGGCAGCCCGGCGCGGCGAAGTTCTTCTTCCAGGTCGGCCAAGGCTCTTCCCGCCTGTCGCAATTCTTCCGTTTCCACGCATTCTCGGACCTGCTTAGGAACGGGGATGACCGATCCCGTCTGCATGTGTCGCAGCCCACTGCCCCCTACAAAGACTGTCTGGATGCGAGTCTGCCAGCAGCGCTGCTCTGCTTCGCGAAGGCGCGCGCGGGCCACCGCGAAACGCTGCCGCCACCTTTTCTCCAATTCAACGGGGTCTTCTTTTTTCGGCTTGTCCGCCTCTGGCGCAGGCGGGGGGTGCAGTGCTAAAGTTTGCTCTTCTTGCGTCGGTGCACGAGCAGGAAAATCATCGTTGGTATAGACTTTCTTTGCTTTCCTCGGCTGGCTCTGCCCTCGCTCCCGTTCACTCCGCGCAAGATCGCCCAGCGACTGTGGGCTCCCCCGGTCGGTGAAGACAAGCGTAAAAGCCAGCGCGAGACCAATCGTCAGGAGGAGTCTTCTTGCGTGCATGTACATCTCTCTGCGCTCTGCGAGCTTCGCGCTGGCTTATGTTGGCGTCTCGAACTGAGCCGAAACAATGCCTCAAGTTGGGCCGGGGAGCGAAGACTCGCTACTTGGTCGTGGGTTCCTTTGCTGCCACAAGACGGTTAATGTCCGCGTTTATGCCCTTGGCAAACCACTTTTCCACCTGCGCGTACTCTTCCGGCGAGAGCACAGGTTTGGAATCTTCCAGAAGTTGCTTCGTAGCTGCTGCAACGGCTTTATTGTAACGCCCTGCCGCCTCAGCCCACTTTTGCCTCTTCTCTCCGCCCAGCTTGAGTAGGTCGGCCGTTCCATGGCCACAGAGCTGGCCGGTGGACTTCGCCGGGCAGAAGATCTCGCCGGTCATGTCGCTCTTGGCATGCTGTCCGGTGCCGTGTCCTTGCCCATAGGAATTTGCAATGCCCAGCAACACGAACACCGCCAAACTAGCTAGTCCCACCTTGGTCGCTTTCATGCTTTTTTCTCCTTTTTCTGCATTTTGAATTTACCGATAGAGGGAACAGAATCAAGATCAAATTCCTTGTCGGCTCAAGGGCAGCAGCGCTCCCCCTTTCCTGCTTCTTTTGCTGTCGGGCCTTCCGTGTTCTCTTTCTTTTCGTCGGCGATCTTGGCCTTAAAACCACCGCTGCCATCGTTGAAGGCGTTGACGATCTTCTCGGGGGTGGTCTTCTTCGCGTCGAATTCGACCTGCACGTCGCCGGTCTTGTAGTCCACCGTAGCGGTCTTAACACCTTCTAGTTTGAGCAGGCGCTGCTTCACGGCTTCGGCGCAGCCTCCGCAAGTCATACCGCTCACCTTCAGGGCGCACTGCGTGATCTGGAGGTTTGTCGAGGCTGGTTCGGACTGCTTCTCCTGCGATTCAAAGTTCGCTCTCCCGGCTGAGGTCATCGCCCCGGTTTGTGGCACAGCGAGCGCAAATTCAGGATTGAGTTTGTTGAACGAGGCGAGGATCTTCTCGGGGGTGGTCTTGTTCGGATCGTAGCTGACGTTGACGCCGTAGTTCTTCGCGTCCACACGGGCGTTCTTCACGCCGTCCAGGCGCATCAAACTCTGCTCGACGATCCCCACCGTTTGGCTGCAGCCGCAGTCGATGCCCTCTTTCGCAAACCGGAGGAGCACTTTGGCCGACTCTGGTGATTGGGCACTCATCTGTGCAACTGCGGGAAGGGCAGCAACGAAAAACACTGCCACTGCAAGAGCAATGTACTTCCTGACGTTCCTCATGGCTATTTCCTCCTGTTCCTGATTCTGTCTGTTCCGACATGTTCACACCCGTTCTGGATTCAACGACGCGTGCCGCTGCTGCGTCGCTGGTCGAGAAACTCCTGCACGCCGAAAACCTTGCGATCTGCAAGGTCGGGATGCAGCTTCAACCATTCCCTCACTTCCTCTTCCGAACTGAAGAGGTTGTTGATCCCTCAACCGCCCCCGAAAAACACCCGCGTCGTCGCCGGATCGAGCGCGGTCACGCGGCCATTCTTGAACTCGATGCGGACCGGCTTGCCGCTGTACTGCGACGAGTCCTCGATGGTGATCTTCTTTCCCTGCCACTCTTGGCCTTTCGCGTTGACCAACGCGATGAAGTCAATCGCTCAAAAAACATCGAAGGGATCGAGCCCTTCGACCTCCACGCGATGGTTCATGAACGTGATCCGCATCGCGCCTTCCCAGTCCATGTAGCGCTCTTCGGACATGCGGTAATCAACACCGCCGGCGGACGGGTCACGCCGGATAATCCCGAACCACACCAGCATTCGCAGACCGCTCTCGACCGCGCCGCGTGTCTCCTCCAGCAGTTGTACAAGTTCGCTCAGGGATGGCGCGGGCTTTCGCTCACGCTCGGCGCGGCTCAGCACGCGCGCGATGCGCTTTTCGTGCGGGTCGAGCGCGACCGTTTCCCATCCAAAAGTGCGCAGCACGCGGTGTAGCTCGGGGTGGTCTTTCAGGTACGTACCGATGGCATAGCGGTCGTTCTCGGTGTAATCGCCGCCGACAATGCGCATAGCCAAACTCACACCACTCACGTTCATGTCCTTGCCCCAGTGGGAAACCAAGTAATCAACAACCTTCTGCTGCTTCTGGGTGAGCGGAGTAGCTGGTACTTGCGCTGTGGCGCTGACGGCAAGCGCTAAAGCAACCAGAGCAACAAGGAGGACTCTCCGATGGCCCATTCATGCCTCCTAAGGTTTCTCGGCCAGCAACTTCTGAATGTCCGCTTCGATCTGCGCGTGCTTCTGCGGCTGCTGGCCGGTATATTTCTTGTAGATTCGCCCCTTGCGGTCTATCAAGAAGGTTGTGGGGAAGCCCCAGATACCTCCGAACCCTTTCTCAACTTTTTGATCTCCAATCACTAGAGGGTACTTGATTTTCAGCTTTTCAACGTCAGGCTTAATGTCGCTGGCCCACCCGGATTGAATCGTGATTCCCAAGACGACAAGACCCTTCTCGCGATAGCGTTCGTGCAGTTCATTCCAGTGCGGGATTTCCTCTAGGCAGGGCTTGCACCAAGTGGCCCAGAAGTCCACGAGCACGACCTGTCCGTTGAGCGATTTTGAGGAGAAGCGCGTGCCGTCGAGTTTTTCCAACTCGAAGGCTGGTATCTGTTGCATCTGAGCGAAGACAGCAGGGGAAAATCCAAGGCCAACTGCGAGCACACAGAGAAATCCGGCCCCCAAAAATTGCAGCCACTCTCTTGTCGTTCGCCTACACGCTAATGTTGCGCAAATGTGTCTTCTCATGGTCAGGAGCACGTAGTTTGTCCTGCGTTGCCGGGATGCCTGCTCGCATACTTCCCGCGTACCCACTCGGGCACAAATGCGAGGACGTTTCCGACGATCAATCCGCCGCCGAGCCACGCCCAAGAGATTTGCAGAATATCAATCTGACGAAGCACCGTGGCCACAGCACCGAGAAGGAAAAGAGGGCCCGTGAAATAACAATGGAGCCGGCCACAGCGCCTCGCATTCACCAGACAGGCGACGCCAGCCACAACGAGAGCCGGCGCCCACAGCCACGCGCGTGCTTCTGCCCAAACGACTCCCGCTGCGATCAACGCGAGAGGAACTCCCCATAGAAGCCAAGCGAGCTTGTTCTCCGCCAGGTCGCGTGTCGCACAACTCTGCTCTACCCTTGTGCCTGCTGACTCCGTCATCTCGCTATCTGCTCCCTTCCGGCCACGGTTTCCCAGAGGGGATAGTAATTGAGGCCGATGATATTGCGCATGTGCCAATCGTTAGCTGGTCACCCATGACTTTCGGCACGGTTGTCCCAAGAGGGTGGAGCGTATAATTCGCAGATCAGATGGAGTTTAGTCCGAGTTCGCAGCGCTTGTTTCGGGTGGCTCTGCTGGGCACCATGGCCACCCCTCTGGTACTCGTGCTTGTGAGCCTAGTCCGCCGCCCCGCTTCCTTTGGAACGCCGCGCATCCTCCTCTGGCTGGGTTCCTACGCTGCTTTCTTCTTGGTTTTCTGGCTCACTGCGAAGCAGGGCGAGAAATTGCCGCGAGCTTGGTACACAGTGTCGCTCGCACTTCAGACCTCGCTGGCCCTGCTGATGGTTCATGCGATTTGCAATGGCTACGAGGGGGCGCTGCTCGTCGTGGTGGCCGGCCAGCTTGCACCCGTGCTCTCCCTGCCTGCCTCGCTGAGTTGGGTCGGTGCGCAAACACTTTTTATGGGTTTGGTGATTCGTTCCCATTTCTCTCTGGAAATCGCGCTGGCACTCTCCGTCTCGTGGCTCGGGTTTCAGGTGTTCACCGTCCTGATGTCGCACGCTGCCACCCGCGAAGCAATAGCCAGAAACGAACTCGCCAGACTGAATGCCGAGTTCCGCGCAACACAGCAGTTGCTGGCCGACAGCAGCCGTGTAACCGAGCGGATGAGGATTGCGCGGGAACTGCACGACTTGGTCGGTCACCATTTGACCGCGCTGAGCCTCAATCTGGAAGTGGCCAGCCACCTGGTCGAGGGTAAAGCGCAAGAGCACATTGAGACGGCGCAGTCAGTGACTAAACTCCTCTTGCAGGATGTCCGTGAGGTTGTCAGCAGTCTGCGAGGCGATGACAGCTTCGATGTCGGGCGAGCCATCCGCACACTGACCAAAGATATTCCAAAGCCCCAGATCCACCTGCATGTGCCAGACGATCTGGGAATCTATGACCCAGTCCGCGCCGAGACGATTCTCCGTTGCGTCCAAGAGATCATCACAAATGCGGTGCGGCATTCGGGGGCCCAGAATCTCTGGATTGAGCTGGTCAAGACGGCAGATGGAGTTGAAGTTCGTGCGCGAGACGACGGCAAGGGTGCTAAGCAACTGCGACCCGGCAACGGCCTCACCGGCATGCGCGAGCGCGTTGAACAGGTCGGCGGGCGTTTGGAAATCGAGTCCGCGCCGCGCATGGGATTCAGCCTAAGAGCGTGGATTCCAACCCCAGCGAGTTTGCGATGATCCGCGTGTGCATCGTGGAGGATCAGACGCTTGTTCGTCAAGGCTTCCGCAGTTTGCTCGAACTCACCGAAGACATGCAGGTGGTGGCCGAGGCCGAGGATGGGGAGGAAGCCCTTTCGATCATTCCGAAGGCAAAGCCAGATGTCGTTCTATTAGACCTTCAACTGCCTAAACTCAACGGGATCGACGTGCTCAAGAACCTGAAACAAGCCAATCAGCTTCCTCCCACCTTGATCCTTACAACTTTCGACGACGACAACCTGGTCCTTGAAGGAATTCGGGCGGGCGCGCGCGGCTTCCTGCAGAAAGACGTAACACTGAAGCAGCTGACTGACGCCATCCGCACGCTGAAAGCAGGGGGCAGTCTGATCAAGCCCGCCGTCACCGAGAGGATTCTACGAGGTCTGAAGCAGGCTAAGCCTGACTTTCCCAGCCTGAGTCCACCGGACCCGCTCACGGAGCGTGAGACGGAAGTCCTGCGTTTGATGGCGGCCGGCTACAGCAATCGCGAGATAGCGGACGCCATTGGCGTGTCTGAGGGGACTGTGAAGAACCACGTCTCCAGCATTCTTTCCAAACTAGGCGTGCGCGACCGCACGCGGGCAGTTCTCAAGGGCCTCGAATTGGGATTCATCTGAATCTAGCCTCGTTCGCTAGAAAGCTAGGAAGCAGACGAAGACATCCCACGCAATGTTTCTTGTACGGAGCGTAGGGGAGGATTCTTACTCGCCAGCCCATGGCTCGTTAGCCTAAGGGTTCCTCCACACAGTCGGGAAGAAAGGTGCTCAGATCGCAGCAAGTCCTCGGAGCCTCGAGCCCGGTAAAAATCCCGCCGGGCCGATCAACTCAGAGGCGCAGGACTCTTTGCAACGATTCTTGTAACAAGTCCCACGCCGAACACTTAGTGGCACACCAGAGATCGACTCAGCGTGACCCTATCTGCCCGAAGACAAGGGGAATATGGTGCGGAAGGTGGGATTCGAACCCACATGACCTTTCAGGTCGCAGGGTCCTAAGTCTATCCTTTGTGATTCCTGTCCGTTTCGAAATCCTTTGAAAGCGCTTGAAGGAGAACCAGATGCGGACAAGTGACGTTTTGCGTTGGTTCTGCCGCCTTCAGCGAACTTTCAACCCTTTTATAACAGGTTTTGTAACAGGAATCACATCGAGTCATCCTCCGGTCAGTTATCGAGATTGGAGCAGTCATCCGCAAAAGACACAGAATGAGCCCGCACTGACGCATTCACACATTTCCCACCGATTGCCGCATTCCTGACTAATCTTGGGCCTCGCAATTCTGGGACAACAGCATCCTCAGTGAGCGCGTGTCGTTCGCAGGGCCGGCGCGTTTGCGCGCTAGTCTTAGCTTGTCCCGAGGACTGCGAACTATTAGCCGTTGAAGGTGCCTTTCTCAAGCGATTCCAACCCACACGAGGAGAAAACAATCATGTCAAATCCGGGATTCAACAAAGTGATGCTCATTGGCAATGCCGGGCAGGGTGCGCAGGTCAAGTCCATATCTAACGGCAAACGCGTCGCCAACTTTTCGCTCGCCATCAACAATTCCTTCCACAACGGGAAGGGAGAGAAGGTTCAGCGAGTGGAATGGGTGCGATGTGTCGCCTGGAACAAGCAAGCAGAAATCGCCGGAAGGTTCGTGACCAAAGGCAAGCAGCTTTTCATCGAAGGACGCCTGCAGACGCGGCGCTACGAGGACGGTGAATGCGTGTCGCGGATGGTCACCGAAGTGGTGGTGACAACCCTGCGAATTTTCGGTGGGGCGGCGAGAGACACGGAAGGAGAAACTGCTTCTGAGTCGGCGGTAGACGCGGCAGTGGACAGTGAGCGAGACGAGATTCCGTTCTGAGCGGCAGTCTCTGGACCCGTTGGTCGGAAAACCAACCGTCCCTGTCACCAGCGCCGCTTTCCTAGCGGGAAATCCTACCGTAAGAGCATCGCCGATTTGTGAGGTGAGAATATGCACGTGTTGAAGCTCGGGACCGTCAGGCTTTGGATGACGAAGAAAGGGATCGAGGAGAGTCAGGTTCATCTCCATGTAAGATCATGCAAAAGCATTCTAACCGCGAGCCAGTTCAGGGATCTATATGAATGGTTCGAAGAGGAAGAAACCCGGCTCGTGCGTAAATCGGTCGTGTGGGCCCGAAAGCATGCGCCGGCCTTCGTCTTGGGCCAGATTTGCGCCACTGGTGGCGAGCAGCTCGATGAGGAGACCTTCGGCACGAAAGATATCTACGTCAGAGTTGTCAGCCTTCGGCCCTTGAGAATCGAGGACCCCAAGGGAAAAATCTGGGACGGTGGCCTGGGACTTAGCCTTCGGAAGTTGACGGTCAGAGAAGAAGATAAACTGAGCAGGAAGTACGGTGCAAGGTAAGAGGCAGGTCGATGGGCATTTCGCCGCTTCGTCGCCTCCTTCGAACGCGCAGATTCCTCATTTGGAGACTGCCGCGACCTCAGAGTAGTCGAGAATCTCGCCGAGGCAGGCCTTCAATTCTGTCAGCCACGCTTGACAGCTAGGGCCATGGATCAGACGAGCCAAGAATCCCAGCCTCTCAGCAACGTTGTCGCGGTTTTGCCGGATGTCCTCCTTGCTGACACTCGCGTACACGGCCAGGAATTGGCTCATGTTTGTCGGCTTCGCAAACAGGTAGGTCGCGTGGCCGAGCTGTGGCGTCTCCACGACGGTCACCTTCTCCAAGTCGAAGATGTACTCAGATCGGAAGAGATAGAGCCGGCGGGCTCGCCGGTAGAGCTGGCGGTAGAAGAAGGCGTCGTAGTCCGGCCGCCAAGTGATCTGAGCCACGTCGAAATCTCCAGGGATGCCAAGGTCACCGCACATTTTCTGCAACGTCGCTCCTTCGACCGGTCCAGATTCAATGCGTGTGCGGATGCATTCGAGCGCGTCGGCGAACTGGCCAAAACGATGGTAATTGCTTCGCGCCTTGGTGATCTGGTCAGCGATGTCCACTGGCAGCTTGATTTCGATGCGGCTGGGAAGCGCGGCTTCCCACTGAACAAGCTCCCATTCATCCCCGCGGCGACGATACTTGCCGCTCTGGACGAAAGTCGCGTGGACGCCGACTTTTGCTCCCAAGAGGTGCTTCCACTGGTTCCATGTTGCATCCCAGGATAGGGGCAACAAAGCCTCGTCGAGGAGCACCTCGTGTTTGCGTCGGGCGTCTCGATAGATCGCGTGGTCGCCATAGAACATCAGCTTGCGCAAAGGCATGCGAAAGTAGCGGTGCCTGCGCTCCGGCAAAAAGGAGAGGATTCGAGCTGCGAAAAACGTCACACCGTCGCGTGCCAGATGGCCGGCAACTAGCAACGAACCGAAACCGCCGTGGGGAAAAAGTGCTGAGGAGGAGGGATCCGCCAGTAGCGCATCGTAGCAGGCGCGCAATTCGGGTTCCGCCAGAATGTTGAAAGCACGCTCAGCCGCAGACAATTCGGCAGGGGAGCTACGCGCCGCGCGAAGTTCGAGGGCCCGCAACTTGTAAGCGACTCTAAGTTCCGCCGGCGAAGCCATAGGGTTGCTGCGCAGCAGTTCATAGAGAGTAGGTTGCTGGTTCCAGGCGCGCCGACGATTGCTCGCGTAGAAGTAGTCCCGGAGCATCTCACAGCGCATGTGAATTGCAGAGATGCCCAGGTGCTGGCTCAAGACTTGTGCGGCAACGAAGAGATTCCCGCGCTTGTCCTTCTTGGGCTGTGCCGCGTACCCGATCGAGGCCTGATAAATGTCCCGCCTTCCTTGCTGCGATCTTGCATTGCGGATGCAAATTTCTGTGCCGGCATTTGCGCTTCCGAGGGCCAGCGGAAAACAAACCTCGTCTCCTGGAACGATGAAAGAAGCGAGAAAGCTCGACAGCAGAACAGAGTTCCCATCGCTGAACACGCACTGCACCTTTTCGCCTACGTTGGCTATCCTGGCTACCCGGCGCTGACAAACTTCTGAGCGCGTGCCCTGGGGGATGACGGTTCCTGTCGTCATTGCAAAGGCAGAACGTATCACCGGAGCGTACGCTCGCTCAAATAAGTAGCCCATATACCTGTAATCGACAGTTCTGCAAAGGCTTACGCCGCTTCCACGGGCCCGCCAGAGGCCCGCTTCCGCGTTCACGTTCGTTCCATCTTTCAGGGAACAGATTGTTGCTGTTCGTAACAAGGAGGGTGTCGTGCGTCTTGCTGGGCGCGAGCGGTTGGGGTTCTATCCACTTCCGGTTGCCGAGGCCACGCGTATCCGGGGATTCCTAGGCTTTCCGAGCGGTCCGTGCGCTGCGCTTGATCCCTGCATCGGGGACGGCGTCGCGTTTCAAGCTGCGACCTCTGATGCGCAAATGCGTCGATACGGAATCGAACTGGACGCCTACCGGGCAGAGCAAGCCCGTTCGGTGGTGGACGAGTTGATCCAAGGGAACTGCTTCGATGTGCAGTGTCCGGTCGAGTCCTTCTCGCTGGTCTACCTCAACCCTCCTTATGACTTCGAAGTCGGCGAGGGCAAGTCGCAGCGGATGGAGAAGCTGTTCCTGGAACATGTGTACCGCTGGCTGAAGCC
>CAZITU010000069.1:0-14289 GCA_964542245.1 uncultured Nitrospirales bacterium
CGGCCCCCGAGGATTCCAAGGCCAAACCGTGGGTTCTCCACCGCATCCATTCCGGCGCGTGTCCCCTCGCGCGGCTGAATCTCGAAGTTCATCGCCACGGATCCCTTCGCCGGAATCGTCACCTCCTGTTCGATGACCGTGCGGGCTTGGGGATGCCACACAACAAGCTTGTAATTCCCCGGAGGGACGGCGCCGATCTCAAACCGCCCTGCCTGGTCCGTCAGAGCATAGTAGGGATTGTCCACGGCCAGGCCCCAGTTCTCCATATAGGCGTGGAACCCGCACTGCATCACGAACACCCGTCTCCCTTTGGTCATGCGGATTTCCTGCACCATGGGTTCTCCCGGAATGTGCTTATGGTATTCCGCATCCGTCCCGGCGGTGCGTGGATGGTGGGGATTCATCGGCAGCGGACGATTGAATAACACCCGTGGCCCCAACTCCGAGGTCTCGTAGCCCTGAATGTCGTGCATCACCGGGTCCATATTGACGACCTCGACTTTGTGGGAATCCCGAACGACGGCGACAAACGGCTTGAACATGCAGTCGGTCGCTTCAATCCGCGGCGTCTTGAATGCGAACGGCTTGCCCTTCTCTATTCCGGTCAGCATGATCACCACATCCTTGACGGCGTGATCCTCGCCGACCGAAAACTCCTGGAGCAACCGCCACCCGGTGCCGTTGGAGATCCTTCCGCAATATACGGGATCGGGGAAGGTCACAAGGTTGAATCCGCGCGGGATCAGCTTGCCCCCCTTGATGGTCACCTTACCGGTGATCGTCCCCCCATCCTTCACCGGCGCTTCCTGATAGGCGCAAACCCCGGACACTCCCAACACCATACCGAAGCCCAGCCCCAGCGCCGTCATATAGCCCGATCGCGCCGCCAGCCTCGTCCTCTCCCTACATCCCATCCTGGCCTCCATGCGGAACCCGTTCGACCCGGCATTACAATCGGATATGCCGTGATATCCGATGCAATTAGTGATCTTTTACTTTAAAAAGGGCGGGGGAGCTTGATGAGACCGCTCCCCCGCCCCACCGAATGCTACTGTACCAGCCCCATACTCGTTATTTCAAGGGCCGGGCCTCTGCAGTCACCGGACCCGCCGTCGGTGTCGCCAACGGCGCCTCAGGCTGCACATCCGCCCTCTGAGCGCCCGCAGACGAGTCGCCCAGCGACTTGATTCTCGTATCGTTCGCCGGCAAGACCCGCAGGTAACCCCACTGTCCCGACTGCGAATACGGCAACCGCTGATTCGACCAGACATAGTCGCCGACCTGTCGGTACGGTCCACCCGCTCCGCCCCGGATGAACACATCCAGGAACTCGGAACCTGCGAACTCGACCACGCTGATCATGTCCGCGCCCGGCATATACGGCTCTATCGGCCACTCATGGCCCTCGACCCCGAACATGCCGTTCTGCTCGCTCCACGCGCCGAGCACGTGGATCCGGACCGGATCGCCGGCATGCGCCTCGATCAACGGAGTCTCAGGGTCTTGCGGCTGGGCCACCGAGCACGGCTGGAAGATGTAGCCCAGCTTGCACCCCTGTTCCTCGCGCTGCTTGTACGGCTCGTTCCGATAGTTCACGCCCGTCAAGCCGGCCACGTTCTGCACGTACGGCATGAAGCTCGTCCCGATGATGTTGTCCTCATCCTGGAAGAAGAGAGCCACATCCCGGTAGTTGCTCTTGCCGACGTTCTCCGGCAGGCTCGCGTCCACGATCACATCGGCCCGCCAACTGTTCTTCTGCGAGATGTCCTCGCCGGTCATCGGGTCCTTGTACTTGGACCCCTTCGGCCCGACGATGACTGCCCCGAACAGCCCGTTCCGTGGGTTCGACACGATATTGGCGCCATCCCACACGAGGGAGGTGGTCTCCTTGTTGAGCGGATGGGCGTAGTACGTGTACACGCGACTTTCGCCCGGGCCGATCGTTTGATCGCCAGGATTATTACCGACGTTGATCCCCTGCGAGTCTCTAGGATCGAAAGCCAGGCCCGGGGCAAAGAAGGACGCCCGGCTGCCGGCCATCTTGTTCTTCAGATTGACCTTGATGCAGTCGCCCAGATTCACGCGGAGCGTGAGCGGGTGCGGCTGCTGTCCGGTCGCCACGCGCGCGGCTTCACCCTCCAGCGCGAAGATCTTGCCTTCAGGATTGCCGACCTCGATCTTCCGCTCGAAGTCCACCTCGATCGCCGCCTTCGCCTTCGTGTTGAAGACGAGCGTACGATCCATCGCGACCACGTTGAAGGTCTTCACCGGCGCGTCGTCCGGGCAGACCGACTTCGGCACCGCCGGGATTTCCGCCTTGGCCGTGCCGGGCGGCAGCTTTTTCAGATCCGGCGTTTCCTTGTCCAGGACACGGATGATGCCCCAGCCGCCTTCCATGAAATGGGAGGCGCGCCCGTTGAAGTGAATGTAGTCGCCGGGCATTCCCTGGAAGCCGCCCGCTTTGCTCACGAGATCATACCGTTCGGCGATCCCGACATGGAGCGAGTACTTCCGATTGGCGTCGCCCGCATAGCGCTCGCTTAGCCAGGTATGGCCCGCGCTGGTCCACACGTGCGACTCGTTCATCAACTGGTGCAAGAGACGGAACACCAGGGTGTCCCCCACGTAGGCCTTGACAAGAGGCGTATCAGGGTCCCCGTGCACGGCGCTGCTGAACAGCTTGGCCGTATCCGGGTTGTTCGCCAGACGCTGCGCGAACGGCTCGGCCCGGAAGTTGAACCCGCTTCCGGTGGTATGCGTGCCGCCGTTCACATATTGATTGGGCAGCATTTGGATCTTGTCCGGCATCTGGAAGGACACCGTCTTGCCGCCTTCCAGCGCGACCTCGATCGGCTGCCCGGGCGGATTCCCCGCCTGGATCATGTTCACGGTATGCGGCACCGTGTCATGGATCGAGACCATCAGCTCACGGAAGCTGCCGTTCACGCCGTACCCGATCGGTTCCGTGGTGTGGATGTCGGCGATGGGACCGCTCCAGAGCTTCTTGCCGGTCTTCGGGTCATGATAGGTGGACCCGTACGGCTCGATGAGGACCACGCCGAACCCCCCGTGCGGCCAGGTGGTCGCGCCGAAGGCGTGGTCGTGCCAGAAGACCGTGCCCAGATCCACGTCCACCCACCACCGCATGCGGGCGAACTCCACCGTCACGATGTCTTTGACCGGGTGGTTATGCCTCAACGGCTGGTAGAGCGTGATCTCGTTGCCGTTGATCGTCTTGATCCGGCCCACTTCCGAGCAGCTCGCTTCCCGCTTCACCGCCGTGGAGGTATCCTTGCTCGGCATCAGGCAGTCCGCCCCGACCAGCAACTCGGTGTTCACATGGTACTGGGCCGCGTTCTTGACCTTGATGGTCTTGCTGCCCGCCTTCACCGCGTCCGTCAGCACCGTATTCATCGGCACCGGCAGGCCTGCCTTCTTCGGCTTCTCCATCATCGTGAACGGCCGCACGGATTGCTCGTACGAGAGCCCGCTGATCACGCCGTCCGACGCTTGGTTGTCGAATTGCATAAAGTGGGGATGGATGTTGATCTTGGACGACTGGAAGTTCGTGAAGTCGTCGTCGTCCCACTCGCTCGTCAGAATCGAATCCACGCAGTCGTACACATTCGCGCGGATGACCAGCGGGTACTTCTTGTCGTCGTTCGCCCGCGTGTCGGTTTCTTCCTCGTGAAGCACGTAGATCAAGCCGTCCTTGTCCACGATCGGAGGCTCCTTGCCCTGCTTCTTGGCAAGGGTGATCGGCGTCCGGATGAAGTGGATGTTATAGAACTTCCGGTTGGCGTTCTCCGGGCAGAGGCTCCAGCGGCCCTGCTCGCCCGGCGTCGCCGGCTCGGCGGTCCGTTCGCCGTTCGCATCCTGATGGATCTGCTCCAGCCAGGGCGCGCCGTTGTGGTTCGGCGGGAACATGACGCGCTTGCCGAAGTGCGGCTTGATCAACGGGAAGGACACCTTGCCCGTCTTCGCGTCGAACAGGATCGGCGGCCTCGTGCTGTCGTCCCACTTCGCCGCTGCAGGATATTTCGGGTTCTTCGCCGTGCTCTCGCGCTCGCCGAGCGCCTTCTTGCCGTCCCACTTCCAGTCCCACACGGTCGCGTCGTAGGCCATGATCTGGCCGCGCTCGTCGTCCACATGGCCCGGCTTGCCCATGGTCGGCACTTGCATCTCAACCCAATCCTTGAGGTTGACGATGCCGCCCTTCCAGTCGGTCTTCTGATTCTTGTCCACGATCTTGAAGCGCTTGCCGAACCAGTCCACCGTCGTGCCGACCAGCTTGTCGGAGGTCACGCCGACCTTCATGCGGCCCTGGCGGTCCGGCAGCTCGCGCAGATCGGGCATCGTGTCGGTATGGTACTGGCCCGTCTGCAGGGTGTTGTAGGTGCGGGCGTACCCCCACATGCCGGCCACATAGTGGTGCGCCACATGGCAGTGGAACAGGAAGTCGCCGGCCAGTTGCTGGCACAGACCCGACCCGCACTCGTTCTCCAGGTCCAACGCTTCGGCCGGTCCGATCACCTCGACGTCCACGCGGTCCGTCTTGGTCCGGACGACCGGATACTTTACCGGGCCATTCGTGGCCGTCGCCCACAGCTCCGTGTCAAGAGCCCGCGGGCTGCGTGGCCAGCGGATGGAGCCGCCGTGCGGATGGTGGGAATGGAACACTTCCGACCCGCCGTGCACGATCCGCCACTTGACCGGATCGCCGAGGTACGCCCGCGGAAGCGTCGTGGGAACGTCGCCGAACGTGTAGGCGCTGTAAGCCAGCGACTCGTCCTCAAAGCCGAAATACTCGTGCTGCAAGTGCATCTCGTCAATGCCGAACGGCTCGCTGCGATAATTCAGCGCGCGGCCGCCCGGACGGTAGGCGTCCGTGATCGGGTCCCGCTGGGGCAAGAAATCGCCCTTCTTGTTCACCGGGCGGAACGCTTCGTCCCCCACCTCGTGGTAAAAGATCACGTGCTCGCGGAAGTCCGGCCCGGAGCCGTTGTCAATGATCACCTGCCAGCCGCTCTTAACCTCAGGCGCAGGCCCAGTGCCAAGCGGATCCAGATACCGTGAACCTTTCGGCTCCACAACAAAAGCGCCGAACAACCCCATCACCGTGAGTTCCCTGTCGTTGCTGTAAGAATGGAACTGCCGCACGCCCTCTTGGGTGTTCGGGTGGATATACCACTCCATATCCACGCTCTTCCCGGGGGCTAGGACCGTGTCCGGATTGGTCGTGGTGGCCGCCTTGCCGGTCGCGCTCACGACCATGCTTGCGCCGTGGATGTGCAGGCTGCCGGCCTCGCTCTCCAACTTGTTCTGCAGCTTGATCTTGACGCAATCGCCCTGGTTGGCACGGATGACGAGCGGCTGAATCATGTCGCCCTGCAGGCCCGTGCTCACGGCGCCGGGGTCAAAATGATCCTTCTCGTTCTCGCGGGCTGCCTTGTTCCTGGCCTCCTCCCCACGGACCTTGCCGATGTCTTCCATGAGCACGTACATGTAGCCCGGGTAGTAATCGAGCCACCGGTTCAGGGTGATCTCGATCGCGATCATCGAGACATCGTATACCTTGACCGGCACGCCGCTGGGGCACCGCCCGCCGGTCATCGCGACGGGCTCGACGCCCGGCGTCGAAGCCAGCAGGAAGCTGGCGCCGTCCTGACCGGCAAACTGGTGCATCGTGGACATCGTGTTGAACCCGCCCGACGTCCACTGCGCCTTGGCCTGCGATTCGATCTGCCGCATCAGTCGCTGATGCTGAAGGTCCACCTTCATGGCTCGGTCCGGTCGGCCTTCGATGGCGTTCTCGACGACGGTTTGCCCCTTGAGCTGTTCAGCCCAAGCCGGACTCGCCCCTCCCGCCGCGTGGTGGGCGTGCTCATCCGCGGCAAACACCGCCGGCGAGCACACGAGACCACCGGCGATTGTCACCGCCTGAAGAGCGAGGCCCAGTCGGCCGGAATCTCTCCAACCGAACATTCCGTTACTCATATCTAGCCTCCTTCTGTAGTGAATTGACGATATGATCTTTCGAGTTACCGTTTGACCTAGCAACCAGGGTGCCATCCCGGCCGCAATCAGCCACGGCACGACAGTTGCCTTGAAAATCAATGCCCTTCATCATTCCGAACAATCCGTCATGATCCGGATATTGCCGCCGCCTGTCCGGCTGCATAGACGGCCTTCAATCCTCTTTTGAAAGAACTCCACATTCTCAATTGGTTGAGGTGTCCAACCGATTAGACGGTTTTCTCCACGGTGTAGCGCGTCGGAACAGAGCCATTCCCGCCTTCCGCAGGACTGATATGGTAGTCTCGGAGCTTGTTGTAAAAGCTGGCCCGGCTGATCTTCAGTGAACGCGCCGCTTGAGCCCTATTCCCTTTGGCGTGGCTCAGCGCCCCCACGATCCGGGCGCGCTCCAGAAGCCGCACCGCATCTTGCCGCTCGTCCCTGAGGGAAGAAACGGAAGCCGCTGTGGTCGGCGCCCCTACGAGATCGGCAAAGAGCCGATCCGCGGCCAGATCCGGTCCCGTCGCCGTCAGGACGGCCCGCTCGATCACGTGCCGCAACTCCCGGACATTCCCCGGCCACGCATGGTTGGTGAGCAACCTCAGGGCTTCGGGCGGGACGGCCAACAAGTCCCTGCCGTACCGCGCGCAAGTCTCAGCGACGAAGGCCTCGACCAATAACGGAATATCCTCCCGGCGCTGGCGAAGGGAAGGAACGGTGATCGGAATCACCGCAAGGCGGTAATACAGATCTTCGCGAAACGCCTTCGCGGCGACGAGCGGGATCAGCGCCTTGTTGCTGGCGGCGATGACGCGCACGTTGATTTTGATGCGCCGGTTCCCTCCCACCGGCTTGATCTCACCCTCCTGAATGGCCCGGAGCAGTTTCGCCTGGAAGACGGAGCTCGTGTCGGCGATCTCGTCGAGGAAGATCGTGCCGCCCTCGGCTTCTTCAAAAAGACCGGGCTTGGCGACGACCGCCCCGGTAAACGCGCCACGGACATGGCCGAAGAGCTCGCTTTCCAGGAGGGTTTCGGGGAGGGCGCCGCAATCAATCACCACAAACCGGTGGTCGCGCCGCCGGCTGAGTCCATGAATGGTCCGCGCCACCATTTCCTTGCCGGTCCCGCTCTCCCCTTCGAGCAAGACAGTGGCATCGCTGGTCGCGACCAGGCGGATCATGTCGAAGAGACGCCGCATCGGCCCGCTGCGCCCGATGATTTGCCCCAACCGACTCTCCTCTACGCCGGCCGACGCTTCCGTGGCGGAGACCGGCTCCGCCATGTGGTCGGAGCCGGCCGGGGCCGGAATACGGGAGACCAGCTTGCAAGCGGACGTGCTTCCATTCTCTTCGCCGCTGGAACTGCCCTGGGACATCACGGCATAGGGGTATTCGGAAGACAGCCCGGCTCCGGTGGCCGGACAATCTTCACAGGGCTCTTCCCGACCCGCGAAGTGGTAGCACTTCCCGTTGGAGTCCAAGCTTGAGACATCTTCCGGCGGGGAAGCGGCCTTGTTGGCGTACAGCAAATTCAAATTCCCATCCACAATCCGGACACCCTGGGAGAGGCCATCCAGGGAGTGCTGGAGGAGGTGTGTCCGCAACTCCAACTCTTCAAGTCGTTTCTTCAAATCCAGTTCTTGCATCGGGTTGCTCCATCTGGCCTGGGATGTCATGGTGTAACCCTCCTACCGCGCAGCGTCGGCGGTCCCTGGTTGATCATGCCCATCCAAGAGACGACGGATCGCCGTCTTCAATTCGCTCATCCTGACGGGCTTGTTGAAGTAGGCCGACGCCCCCCACTTGTAGGCCAGGGACTCGGTATCTTTGTCCCCGAAGGCCGTCATCAAAATGATGGGCGTGCGCGGCGCCTTGGTCTTGAAGCGGTCCACCAGTTCCATCCCTCCGTACGGCATCCGGAGATCGGTGATGATGAGCGCCGGAGAATACTGACCCAGGCAGGAGAGGGCGTCACGTCCGTCGGCCATCTGTATGACGTGATATCCCTCGTCCCGGAGTTCATCGCTGACCAGGCTGCGCATGGCGGGATCGTCATCAACAAGCAGGATGCTCATCTTGTTCCCTATCGAATTGCCTTCATTTTTCGTAGCGTCCATTGCGGTCAAAGCCTTGCGTGCAGGATCGGCCTAGGCTTAACTAGGATGTAACCGACGTTTGCAACAGGCGGGCCTAACCGGCAGGGCAACTCTATGCTCTTTAATTAAAATAGAATCAACGGGTTAAGAGCATGGATAGGCTCCCTAGTCCTTTTGTCTTGACGAGAAACTCCACAGGGAGACTGAGGCGGTGAGGAAAGATGCTACAGCAGGATGGTTGATTATCGAGGGGGTGAAACGGGCAATCTAATGCGGAAGGTAGCACCTTTTTGCATGTCGCTTTCCACGAGGATGTGGCCGCCGTGCTCCTGGACAATCCCGTGGACCACGGTCAGACCTAGGCCGGTTCCCTTCCCGGCCTCCTTGGTCGTGAAAAAAGGGTCAAAGATCTTGTTGAGGTCTTCAGGTGCGATGCCGGATCCCGTGTCGGCCACCGAGACTTCGATCATCTCGATGTACTCATCAACAGAACCTTTACTAATAGGGACTAAGGCGGTCCGCACGAGCAAGGTGCCACCGTCCTCCATAGCATGCAGCGCGTTGATTGCCAGGTTCAAAAGCACTTGGCCCATCTGGTCGGTATCCACATCGGCCGAGGGCAACGATGGCGCAAGCTCGGTCTTGACCTCGATACGGTGCCGCTGGAGCCGCTCCCGCATCACATCCAGCGTATCCTCCACGACCTTATTGAGGTTCGTCGGGCGCCGCTCAATCGGCCGGCGCCTAGCGAATGTCAGCAACTGGTTCATGATCTTGGTGATGCGTTCGACCTGCTCAATGATGGTCTGCAGGCCCTTGGCGGTGTTGGCCTCCTTGGTCCGCCGTTGAAGATATTCGGCCCGGCCCAGGATGACGTTCATCGGGGTCCCGATCTCGTGCGCCATCCCGGAGGCCAGCGTGCCCAGTTCGGCCAGTTTCTCGGTCTGTCTGAGCTGCTCCTGGGACTGCATCAACTCGCGCGTGCGCGAGTCGAGTCCCCGTCCCAGCTCTTTCGCCATAGCGGCCAATTCGCGGTTGGCGAATTCCAGTTTCTCGGCGGCAGCCTGGACATACGACTCAATCGCAAGTTCGATATCGAGGTACACTACTTTGCGGAAAGCCGTGTAGATCGCGACGAATTGGGAGGGGCGGTCCTTATACGCGTCGAAGATCAACGGAAAGATCAGCGAGCAGTACAAGGAGTAGGCTCCCAGGTACCACTGGGGCGTCAAGCCGATCCGCTCGTGGACGAGGCCGATCTTGAGTCGCTCGGCTATGTACTCCGGCCCATAGTCGCCGCCGACAAGTCTCAGAAGATACTCCCGCTGCGCGGCCAAGAGGCGCTTCGTGATCAACTCGTCCGAGAGAAGCCGCCGGGTCTCATCGAACTGGAGCAGATGTCGGTAGAAGGCGGCGACCAGTTCGTCGGCGTGGCCGGCAATGAGAGGCCGGAGCTGGCGCAGGGAAGCCTCTTCTTCAGCGGTCAGCCGCAAGAAATCCTTACGGACCTGGAACTTCGTGTCCCCGGCGGGTTCCATGTCAAGTCCTGGATCTGTGCTTCTCGATCTCTTCGAGCTTCCGGTACAGAGTCTTGCGGTCAATCCCCAGGATCTGTGCCGCCTGGTATTTGTTGCCGGCCGTCTTCTCAAGGACTCGTAAGATATAAGCGCGTTCCACCTCGGCGAGGGTGCGGGTCTTCTCGGCGGCCTCCTCGACCATCTGCCGGTCGCCGGAGTCTCCACGCACCGCTTGGGGAAGGTCTTCCGGGACGATCTTGTCCCCGCGGGTCAGGGTCACGCCGCGCTCGATCACGTTCTCCAGTTCCCGAACGTTCCCCGGCCAGGCATAGTCCATCAGCAACGCCAGCGCCCCCTCGGTCAACCCGCCGACGGGCTTCTTCATCGGTTCGGCGTACTTCTTGATGAAATGCATGACCAGGAGCGGAATGTCCTCCGTCCGTTCGCGGAGCGGCGGCATAGGCACTTCGATCACGTTCAGGCGGTAGTAGAGGTCTTCGCGGAACTGCTTGGCCTTCACCTGCCCGGTCAGGTCGAGGTTCGTGGCCGCGATCACGCGGGCGTCCACCGAAATGGAGCGGACCCCACCGACCCGGCGGATCTCTTTCTCCTGAAGAGCCCGGAGGAGCTTGGCCTGGAGACTCATCGGCAGCTCGCTGATCTCGTCGAGAAAGAGGGTCCCGCCCTGCGCCTCCTCGAACAGCCCCTTGCGGTCACTCTTCGCGTCGGTGAAGGCGCCTTTGACGTGGCCGAACATTTCCGACTCCAGCAGATGCTCGGGGATGGCGGCGCAGTTGACGGGAATGAAGGGACCCTGCGCGCGAGGGCTGTTGTAATGGATGGCGCGGGCGACCAGCTCCTTGCCGGTCCCGCTCTCGCCGGTGATGAGCACGTTGCTGGGGCTTGGCGTGATGCGCCGGATCAGCTCGAAGACGGCCTGCACGGGCTTGCTCTTGCCCAAGATCTGATTGAAGCTGTATTCCTTCTCAACCGCGCGGCGCAGCCACAGCAGTTCCTTCCGAAGCAACGCCTCACGGACGGCCTTCTGCGTGATCAGCGCGATCTCCTCCGACTTGACCGGCTTCATCACGTAATCGTAGGCGCCCTGCTTCATCGCCTCGATCGCGCTCTCGATTGAGCCGAACGCCGTCATGATGATGACGTTGGTGTCCGGATGCAGACGCTTGATCTCCCGCAGCAGAGTCAGCCCAGGCATACCCTTCATGTTGAGGTCGGTGATGACCGCGGCGAAGTCCCGCTCGCCCATTCGGGCCAGCGCCTGTTCGCCGGAAGACGCCGTTTCTACGACACACCCCGCATCCCTCAGAACATCGGACAAGAGGGCGCACATCTCCGGCTCGTCGTCCACGATCAGGATCTGATCGGCAGGAGCTTCCATCATGTCTCCAGGGTAAGCAATTCTACCTGAACACGCCGAACAAAAAAAGGGAGAAGATTATCGGACCACAAGTACCGAGCAGGGGCTGTGGCGTACCAGTTTCGTCGAGACGCTGCCGAGGAGGAATCGCCCCACGGCGCTCAATCCTTTGGCGCCGGCCACCAGCAGATCAGCCTTCCGGCTTTTCGCCGCCTTCACAATCTCATCGGCTGGATCGCCGGGCACATACGCTTCCTTCACCCGATACCCGGCGGCTGTCAGCTTATCGGCATAGCGATGAGTGAGCCTGATCCCGGTCATCGCCACCTGCGAATAGGCGAATGACGGCAGGACATGCAGGACGGTCGCTTCGATCCTCTTCTTCGTCGTCGGCCTCAACTCGCGTAAGAGGAACTGAACCGCCCGGTCCGAGGCCTTTGAGCCATCCACGGTCAACAGGATGCGGCTGATCAGGCGGGGCGGCTGCTTGACGACCAGGACCGAACACGAAGCGTGAAGAGTCACTTGCGTAGAGACGCTCCCGAGAAAGAAGCGGTCCAGGTCACCCAATCCTCGATGACCAAGGACAACCAAAGCGCTCCGGCCCGCCCCGTGTTTCAAGATCGTCGGCGCGACGGGGCCTTTCTCGACGGCGACGGTGCCGTTCAATTTGAGAGACGAGAGCAGCGTCGAGGTGTCCCCTTCCACCCTCTTGGCGCGGGATTCCAGCCGCCTCGCTTCAGCCTGCAGGAATCGTTCGTACCCGAGCATCGCCGGTTGCACCATGAACGGCGCCCTCAACGCGGCCACGTCCACGACATGCACGGCCGTCACCTTGGGCGATTTAGCGAAAGGCATCCGAGCAATCCATTCCGTCGCCCACCGCCCGTACTTCGAGCCGTCCACCGCCAGCACGATCTTCATCAACATGCTCCTTTCACCCCCACCCACTCCTCCCCCTCGAGGGGGAGGGAGGGGGGCTCTTCTAGTGCGTTGCGTGCCTGCCGAGATGATGAATTTTTATTCTCGGTACGAGCCGCAGCGTGTTTTTCAGACTGCACAACTGGTTTCCCGGCGCCAGCGTCGCGGCCGTGCCTGCCGCCGCCGCAAAGCGCGCGCACTCCTCCAGCGCCTTCCCGCCGACATGCATGAACACGAACCCGGCGACGGTCGAGTCCCCTGCTCCCACCGTGCTCCTGACTTTGACGGGTGGAGGGGTGGCGCGGTACTGCTCGTCCCGACTGACCACGAGAAGGCCTCGGCGGCCACGTGAAACCATGACGATCTCCACGCCCGCATGATTCAGATCCGTCGCGGCTTCAAGGGCTTCGGCCTCGGTCCTGAGCGGCCGTCCCGTCGCCCGGCGCAGCTCGTTCAGGTTCGGCTTGATTGCAAAGGGCCGCGCTTTCAGGCCCGCTCTCAAGCCCGCTCCATCCGCGTCCAGGACGGCCTTGGCGCCGTGGCTCTGGACCAGCGTGACGATCTCGTAGTAGGCGTCAGCCGGGACGCCGCGTGGGAGACTCCCTGAGGCCACGACGTAAGCATCCCGCAGGTCCAAAAGGCGCAGGTGCTTGAGGAAACTTCGCCACTCATCGGGCGCGATCGAGGGGCCGTGGGCGTTCAGCATCGTCTGGGTCCGCCGTCTCCCGGTCCCCGCACTGACGATGATATCCCGCCTGGTCTCTTGAGTGATGGGAGTGAAGTAACAGGTGACGCCTTCGTCCTTCAGAAGATCCACCATCACCCTGCCGTTGTGTCCGCCGATGAACCCCAGCGCCATGCTGTCTCCGCCCAATCGGCGTAGGGCGCGGGAGACGTCAATCCCCTTCCCGCCCGCATAGAGGCACTCGACCTTCACCCGGTTGGCGTCGTCCACGACGAGGTCATCAGCTTCGAGATAGTGGTCCAGCGCCGGGTTCAACGTGATCGTGTAAATCATCAGGGCCAGAGTTTAGGTGATCGGCGAGAACGGAGCAAGCATCCGGATATAGCTGATCACGTCCCAGATCTGCTCCTCGGTCAGGCGGTCGCGCCAGCCATGCATGGGACTGACCACGATGCCGTGCGAGATGACGTTAAAAAGCTCAAAATCCGTCTTCAGCCGCGACTTGGACGACTGGAAGTTGGCCGGCGGGACGATGAGGTAACGTCCTTCGAGGCCGGTCCCGTCCCCGCGCTCGCCATGGCATCGGAGACAGTTCTGCTCATAGATCGCCTGCCCGTTCTTCGGATTGCCCAGCCCCTGCTGCGCGCCGACCCACGACCCGGACGCAGTGACGGCCGCAACCCCGACGACGATCGTCCACTTTCTCAGCATGGATGTTCTCCTTTCAGAAATACGGATGCGCGACCCCGAATTGTGTGCGATTGGGGTCTTCCCCGGCATGCCCGCGGATCCGCCACGCGCCATCCTCATAGACCAGGCGGTGCACCTCTTCAAACCAACTGTCAATGCGCACTCGCTCTCCGGTCGAATCGGACGTCCCCCAGAGACCTCCGGTGCAGGTGACCTCCGCCGTGGGTACCTTCCCGTCCTTCACCACAATCTTGGAAAAGATGTGGCTGCTCGCAATCCGGTGGTGTCGCGCGAACACCTCCTCCCAGATGTCTCTCAACTTGTCTTTCTTGAGCCCTTGGTAGCTGAAATCCTCGGAGTAGATGGCCATCAATCCATCCAAGTTCCGCTTTTGGAGCGCCTCTTCAGCTCGGTCGAACGCGGCCACGATCTTGCGAACGGTCTTCTCATTCGATGGGATGTCCGCCCCCTTCCCGATCACAGTCTTGGCCAGCGCCGGCACGGAGTGGCCCTGCAACCAGAATCCTAGCCCGATCACGACACCGAGTACGGCAAGTGGTTTTCTCCAGGACATGTTCGACCTCCTGATCTCGTTGTCCTTGCTTCACACTAAGCAAGCGATGTGCCTTGTGCCTGTGACCGTCAGGGCTTGATTTTTAAGGAAGA
This sequence comes from uncultured Nitrospirales bacterium, assembly GCA_964542245.1. Taxonomy (GTDB): domain Bacteria; phylum Nitrospirota; class Nitrospiria; order Nitrospirales; family NS-4; genus CAZITU01. The sequence continues at coordinate 13,969 of CAZITU010000069.1, forward strand.
GACGCATTCCGCTGTGGCGTTTGGCTTCATGCCTTGGTTCTCATCATGGGGCGTAATGCGCCATTGGTCGAATGCACCGGCCGCATTCCCCGTAGGAATTCTTTGATAAACACGCTCGTTATGTTTCTCACTGCGTGGCATATCATTTGAAGTGTACCATCCTTATGACACGGGTTCGTTTTCACAGACGCGGGGGGCAGGCCACGGCGGCACCCTCATGAAATTCGCACTCGTCCATCTCTCAGGGAGTCACAGGGGCAAAACCGAGTACTTCGACCGTCCCTGGGTGACGCTCGGCAGCGACCCGGTCAACGACGTGGT
>CAZITU010000070.1:0-14207 GCA_964542245.1 uncultured Nitrospirales bacterium
GAATCGTGGGAGTCAAAACCGGTTACACGAGAGGAGCGGGACGTTGCCTGATCACCGTCGTTCGTAAAGATGGGAAGGAATTACTCTTGGTGCTCCTCAACGCCCGGCAACGATGGAGCACGGCCCACGCCCTCATCAAGTACGGCCTTCGCCCCTAACCTGCCCTGCTCTAGCCACCGTTTCGCGTTGAGCCGGCATGCCGGGAAGAGCCTGTTGCCCATCGCCCGTTGTCAGAGACTGTTGTTAAACTCCACCGTAATGTCACGCCCTGAAAAGAGGACCACCATCGTTCCCGCCTTGTAATTGAGGCGTGTGAAGGTCGTCTGGTCCTCGGCGAAATCCTCCTTGCCCAGGAGCTTGCGGGTCTCCTCAATCCCCTCCCCTCGCAGGATCAGCCGAAAGACGCCGGCGGCCAGGTGAGCGAACCTCTGATTGATGAAGATGTAATCGACTGTACCGTCCGTGAGCCGGAGTCCTGCCATCGCATTGCTTGGACTTCGCTTATCAAAGAGCATGACGAAGACATCTTGGACCTCAACCTTGATGCCGGGAAGTTTGATCTTGATCAAGTTGGCCTTGACCTTATCCTCAGAATCACCTAGTTTGATTCCAAAAAGCGACACATCGGGGGTATTGAATTGCGCGAGCTCCATCACTTCGGATTCGGTGAGTTCGTAAGGTGCGGCGCTCACCGCTTGCGAGCCAAGCATGATCAGCGCCAGTGTCCACCCTGCCCCGATCAGTCCCCTACACCACCTAGGCATGCCGTACCCCCATAATCGAGTTAGAACGACACAATACACCGCGATGGATTCTCGTTCCAGTCGTCATCCATCTATAGCAGCGTCATGTTAGCCAACCTGTTTCTGAGATGCAAGTACGAGGACTCCTTCTTCCCGGGCAAATCACGACCGACTGGCTTCCCCGCCGTTTTCACATGCGTCTCCCCTTGAGGCATGGGCTGTGAGCACCAGTTCCGCGAGGGTCCCCAACCTGCTGAAATAACCAGCTGCCGTCTCGTCCAGCCCTGGGAGCAGGCGTTCCAGGTCGGCCCGGCAATCTTGCAAAACCACGACCCGAGACGCATCCAGCACCCCGCCGGCATTCAGGTAGTAGGCCACGCACCCCCCGATCACCTCATCTAAAACCCAGAGCTCCCCCTTGCTCTCCTGAGGAACGTCGGGAAGTGCGGCCCGCTGGTGCGTCTGCCAGAGAGTGACGATCTCCTTCGCCATCCGGTCTCCTACAACGACATCATCCCGTAGGCGAGAGCCGTGGCAAGCCCCACCAACGTCATCCCCCACAACCGATACACCCAGAACGGTCGCTTGAACCACCAGTCCAAGAACGCCTCTCGCCTGCCGACCGAGGCCCAGATGAGGAAAAGACCCTTCGCCAGCCCCACACACCCGACCACGACCCAGAGGGCTCGGAAGGCGAACCCTGCCGTACCGATCACTAAAGCCAGACTCACCACCATCCCCGCTTGGATAAGAACGAAAAGCCTGAACTCGTCCGAAACGAGTCGCTCGAGAATCTCAATGAACCATGCCTGTGCGATGATCAACCCCATCCCCACTGAAAACCACACCACCCCTAGGCAATAAAAGAAGACCGCCTTCACGGATAGAGACCGCGTGCGTGGTGTGCCTGGGCGATTTTGTCGATGCCGCTCATCAACGCGGCCATCCGCATGTCAACCTTTCGGATCTGGGCGAATTCAATCGTCCTCCGAAAGGCAGCCGTAATGATTTCATGCAGTCGGGCCCGGATATCCTGCTCCCTCCAAAAATACTTCTGGGCGTCCTGCACCCATTCGAAATACGAGACGATCACTCCCCCGGAGTTGGCCAGGATGTCCGGTATGACGAAGATGCCACGGTCCTCCAAAATCCGGTCGGCTTCCAGGGTCGTTGGTCCGTTGGCACCTTCTGCGAGAATCCGGCAGCGAATCTTTCCGGCGTTCTTGCTCGTGATCTGCTCCGAGAGCGCGGCTGGAATCAGAATCGTGCAGTCGAGCTGCAAGAGATCCTCATTGGAAATAAACTCCCCGACGCCGCATGCATGAAACGGGCGGACGTTGGATTGATACCGCGAGCGGAGTGTCGGGATATCCAGGCCGCGGTCATTATGGACTCCGCCCTTTGCATCACTAACGGCGATGACCCTTACGCCAATTTCGTGCAGGATTCTGGCCGTGTGCATGCCGACGTTGCCGAACCCCTGGACGACGGCAGTAGCCTCGGTCAGGTCCAGCCCCAGATGTCGAACGGCTTCCAGGATGACGTCGACCACCCCCCGCCCCGTCGCCTCCTCACGGCCCAGGCTGCCGCCGATGGCGAGGGGCTTTCCCGTGACGACTCCCGGGACGGCGTAACCGACCTGTTGACTGTACGTGTCCATTATCCAGGCCATGACCTGCGCGTTCGTTCCAACATCGGGGGCCGGGATATCCTTCTCAGGACCGATCAACGGCGCGATCTCTGCGGTATAACGGCGAGTCAGCCGTTGCAGCTCGGCGCGGGATAACTTCTCGGGTGCCACGCGGACACCCCCTTTGGCCCCTCCGTAAGGGAGACCCATCAGGGCACACTTCCAGGTCATCCACATGGCCAGCGCGGCGACTTCCCCAAGGTTCACCTCCGGATGAAAACGGATTCCTCCTTTGGAGGGGCCAAGGGCCGTGTCGTGTTGAACGCGATAGCCGAGAAATACCTTCACGCTCCCGTCGTCCATCCGAACCGGGACGGACACGATCAGCGTCCGTTGGGGAAGTTTCAAGCGCTCACGGAGATTGGTATCCAAGCCAAGGCGATCGGCCGCCTGCTCGAACTGGGCCACCGCGAGGCGAAAGGTAGGGGTGTCCAACTCCTGATATGGTTCCGGCATGACGACAGTGCTCAGGCTTGTTGGGGCGTAGAAGCGTCCGGTGGCAGTCCGGCCTCGATCTTTTGGGACGGCCGTTCCTTCTCCATCGCCAGCTGGAGCTTGCCATACTCACGACGCCCCCGGACCGTAGATTTGATCTGAAAGTTGCCCGCATGGAAAAACCAGCCGACATTGAGATCGACCCGATATGGCTGGCCGTCCTTGGAAAGGACGATATTCCCGTCCAGAAACATCTCGTTCAACGCTTCCCGGACCTGAGTCCAGTCAGCTTCAGCGATCTCGTTGAGGATGGCCACGTTCGCAGAGATGAGCTGGGATTCGTGGGCCTCGATCAGATAGTTCAGCAGACGATACTGGATCACCTCGCGAGGCTCCATTTCATATTCCTCCATGTTTGACAGAGGCGACAACCGTGGTCCGATTGCCGGCCATAGGGACCAAACGCAGCAAGCTTTCCTCGGCCAGGGGAAGCTCGAACACTTTCTGAAAAGCGTGCACCACCGCCCTCATCGCTTCATCCAACCCCACGAGCCTTCCCGTCTCCTGGCTCACCGAAGTCACCACGCATCCGGCAAGCCCGCAAGGAACAATGGCCGAGAACGGGGTCAGGTCATTGACCACATTCAACGCAAACCCGTGGCGTGTCACGCCCTGTGAAACACGGACACCCATGGCCGCAATTTTGCGGTCTCGGATCCAGACCCCAGGCATACCCTTGCGGCATCCAGACGGGAGCCCGAGAGCAGCAAGCCCCTGAATCAGGACCTCCTCCAAACGCGCCATGTAAGCCTTAGGTCCCACGCAGTAGTCCTTCAGCCTGAGGATCGGGTAGCCTACAAGTTGTCCCGGCCCGTGGAATGTCACGGAACCTCCCCGCTCAGATGCACGGACCGGAATCCCATTTATCATCCCGTGTTCCCATCCTGCTCCAACGTGCTGCGCGCGCGCCGTCTTCCCGAGCGTGTACACGGGAAAGTGTTCCGTGAAGACCAGCGTATCGCCGATCGCCTCCTCGACGCGGGCCTGGTGGAGGTCCATCTGGATAGCGCAGGCTTCCTCATAATCGGTAAGCCCGAGGTTGAGGAGATGCCCTTTCACTTGGCCGCCGGTCGTCTCATGAGGATTTTCTCCTGGGTGGCCTTCCGCACAACCGAGAGACGCGCGATCTGGGCTGTCCCGTCTTTGAGGAGCGCATGCCAGAGATCCGACATGTTATAGACCTGGGTCACATCGACAGCCGTGACGACATCGCCTTCTCGTAAACCGGATTCGGCGGCAAGCCCTCCGGCCTCGACCCGAAGGACCAAGACTCCGCGCTCCACGTCCAGACCGAACGCAGCCACAATGCTCGAGGTAATGGTGACGGGAACAAATCCCAACGGAGGGCGCAGCATGCTTCCCCGCACGAGCAATGACTGGGCCACGGGGAGGGCTTCATCAATGGAAATGGCATAGCTGATATTTTGAGCAGCCGGCGCCACGGCCGTGTTAATCCCCACGACGCGACCCGAGAGATCCACGAGTGGTCCCCCGCTGCTCCCGGGATTGAGCGCCGCATCGGTCTGGATGAGGTTGTATAGGGTTTCGCCGGTCGGAGGGACAATGGCTCGGTCAACGCCGCTCACAACCCCAACCGACACGGTCGCCCCCCCCTTAATGGCAAGGGGGTTTCCTATAGCCACTACGGTTTCGCCGATCCTAAGTCCGGAAGAAAGCCCGAGCTTCGCTGGCACAAGCCCGTCAATTTCAACCTTGATCATAGCTAGATCAGTCAAGAAATCCCTCCCGACGATTCGGCCAGGGACAAGGCGGCCATCATGAAGACCCACCACAAGCCGGGAGGCCCCCGCCACGAGATGGTTCGATGTCAGAATATGACCGGACGAATTGACGATGACGCCAGCGCCCGATCCTGAAGGAAGGGGCTGAGGCGGAGTGACACGGGTAGCACCCTGGGTCATAATACTGACGACGGAGGGGAGCACCTCCGCCACAGCATCCGGGACCGAGAGGGTTTTCGGAGGCACATCCGGGCCGGCCCATGCCGGTATCGCCGACAACACAAAGCCGATCAGGAAAACTTGTGGGATGATTCTCGCGCCCGCCCTTCCGCCCCGCGTCATCCGTCGCTCCCTTAAAATGCACCATTGTCGCATATTCAGGCGGGCGGAGGAAGGGGGACGCTCCGAGAGCTGAGGCAGGACCGACGTTTTTAGAGAAGGGGACGGAGCATCTGTTGAAATTCAGGGGTTCGCAACTTCATCAAGGCTTTCGCCTCAATTTGACGTATCAGTGCGCGAGTGACAACCATGATTCGACCGACCTCCTCCAAGGTCATCGGTTCTCCCTGGCCGATGCCGAACCGCAGACGGATCACAGCTTCCTCACGAGGGCTTAACGTCCTGAGCACACGGGCAACCTCCCGGGTCATCTCATCATAATCCACCCGGTCGTCGGCCGTCGGGCTCTCCCGATCCGGAATGAAGTCTCCAAGTGACGCCTCACCATCCCCGACGGGGTGCTCCAGCGACACAACGTCCTGAAACGCCTGAAGCGTCTGGACGACCCGCTCGTTGGTTGCAAGGACCGATCCCGCCACTTCTCCCAATGATGGCTGGCGACCGAGACGCTGCGACAGCCGCCGCGTCGCCTTAGACACTCGCTGGTAGGCTTCGCTCATATGCACGGGCACACGAATCGTGCGAGACTGGTCCGCAAGCGCGCGCGTGATTCCCTGCCGAACCCACCACGTGGCATAGGTACTGAACTTGAACCCCCGCCTGTGATCGAACCGTTCCGCCGCCTTCATGAGACCGATGTTCCCCTCCTGGACAAGGTCCAGGAGATTCAACCCCCGGCCGGTGTAATGCTTGGCGATGTCCACCACCAGGCGTAGATTGGACAGGACCATTTCATCTTTCGCCTTCTCCAAATCGGCCCAGCCTTCATGAAACTGCTTCAGAGCGGCTTTCAGCTCGCGAGCCTTCAGGGTGGTCCGACGACTCGGGCCGCACACCTCCCTGATCGAAGATCTGATCGCACGACTTCCCTTCTCAAGGTCGGTCGCCGAAAGCCCGCTGACAGCCAGGACAGCCTTAAGGTCGGCCTGACATACCTTCAACGACTCGCTCGGACGAACCTTATTCAGAACGCCCACTGCCGTTCGGAGGGCGCGACGGACCAGCCTATCCCCACGCGCGATCCGCTTTCCCAAGACCACTTCACCCTCACGGGTCAGCAGCGCTTTCTTGCCGAAGGATTGAAAGTAGAGCCATGCCAACTCAGTGGCGTGGGCGCCTTTCGGCGACTCTTCCACAGCCGCCTCTTCTACCCGACCCAGCCTCTGCGGCTGTTCCCCGTGAAGGTCTCGATCGAAGTCCATGACTTCTCCCTCGGGATCTTCCTCTATCAGCAGATTGTAATCAGTCAGTTCATCCATAGGTTCCTACCACCTCCCGTCAGGCTTCCTGTTTCCTGTGACACACGAACCCGGCCGGAAGTTTAATGCTCGGTTGTTTTTTAATACTTTTGTTAAGTTAGTTTGATAACCAATGCGGGGGATTAATCAAGTACCGGGAGGTGGAAAAATCCTTGTTCCTTGAAGGTCTTAGTCAGATTTTGTAAGTCTCTCCAAGTCTTCCTTTTTGCCAACCAGGACCAAGACATCGCCTTTCTCAATGACATCGTCCAGGGAGGGGGTGACGTTGAACACCTCATCGGTGGTCATTCGTCCTTTCACCATCCGTGTCACCTTCTTCCGAATACCTATGATATTGACATTGTACGTTTCCCGAATCTGGGCCTCGCGCAGGCGGAGCCCCGACATGCGGTCCGGCACGGCGAGCTCCTCAACGCTGAAGCCAGGAGCGAGTTCCAGGTATTCCAGGACATTCGGCGAAACCAGTCGCTGGGCCAACCGGGTTGCGGCATCGCGCTCGGGAAAGATGACCTCGGTCACGCCGAGATTGCGGAGGATCTTGCCGTGCTGCTCGGTTACCCCTTTGGCGATGATTTGCTTGACCCCCATTTCCTTTAAAGTCTGGACGATCAGAATGCTGGCCTCAATGTTCTCCCCAATACTCACCACGGCCACGTCCACGTTTTGCGCGCTGATGGCCTTGAGGGCTTTCTCGTCGGTCGCGTCGCACTGAACAGCGAACGTCGCCAAGTCACTGATGGACTGGATCTTCTCGGGGTCCGTGTCGATAGCCAGAACCTCGCACCCTTCCTTGACCAAGGTTTCGGCCACTCCGTACCCAAAGCGTCCCAAGCCGATCACGGCCACCTGTCGTTTCATAAGGCCCTCCATACAGAGCTTTTCAACGCCATCTTATCCTAACACCACCCGCGCTTCCGCGAACCGGTACCGCAGATCCTCATGGGTCTTCACCGCAAAAAGCCCAACGGTGAGGGGGCCCAACCGCCCCAGAAACATCGTGATGATGATGATGAACTTGCCGAAATCGCTGAACAACGCCGACAGGCTCAGGACCCCACCATTCCCGGTGGACAGCCCTACCGTCCCGGCCGCGGACGCGACTTCAAACATGATGCGCAAGAATGGCAAGAATGGCACGTCTTCCAGGTAGGACAGAATCATCGTGAACGCGGTCACAAGAACGAAGGCCAGGGCCGACAGGACGTATGCCTTGTGCACGATTTCCTGCGGGATCCGCCGGTAAAACATCATGACGTCGGCCCGCCCTTTCAGCGTGCCCCAGATCGAGGCGCATATTATGCCGAACGTCGTCGTCTTGATCCCGCCCCCGGCGCTCCCCGGCGAGGCTCCGATGATCATCAAAAGGATGATGAAATAGAGTGTGGAGGTTCCGACGAGCCCCATATCAATTGTGCTGAACCCCGCCGTCCTGGCCGAGATCGAATGGAAATACGCCACCAGGACCTGCTCGCCGAAGGGCAACGGACCCAGTGTTTTGTCGTTCTTGATTTCGAGCACCCAGATGGCCGCGGCACCGCCGACGATCAGTAGTCCGGTGACAACCAAAGCCAGCTTCGTATGGGTCGAAAGACGAAACCGATCGCCCTGCAGATTGTCCAGGATGTCCCGGAACACCAGAAACCCGATCCCTCCGAGAACGATTAGAATCGAAATGGTCAAGTTAACGATCACATCGTTTCGGTAAGAGAGCAAGTTCTCGGAGAAGAGGGAAAATCCGGCGTTGTTGAAAGCCGAGATCGAATGAAAGACGCCAAAGTACAATGCGCGAAGCGGATCCATTTCCGATGCGAACCGGACGGTCAGGATCAGTGCGCCCACTCCCTCGATACTAAATGTGATCGCCGCGATGAGTTTCACAAACCGGACCAACCCTTCCATGCTCAGGGTACTCAGTACCTCCATCATCATCATTCGGTCACGGAGCCCGATACGTCGACCGATAACCAGGAGGAGAAGAGTCGCCATCGTTGAGTAACCGAGCCCTCCCAGCTGGATACCCATAAGGATGACCAGTTGCCCAAAGGTCGTAAAATCATTCGGAGTATCCAGGACGATCAATCCAGTCACACAAACCGCGGAGGTCATGGTGAACAGGGCATCGATAAACCGGATCCCCTGGCCCGTCGTCGCGAAGGGGAGCAACAGGAGCAGGGTTCCCGTCAAAATCACGATCAGAAAGGCGCCAGCCACCACCTGACCGGTCGAATATCGGGCTTCGCGGGCCCAGTCTAGAACCCTCCCGGTGACCCCTCGATGAACGAGCACGTCATCCATAGAGATCGGGAAGTCAGGACTTCTTCGACGTCGGCATAAACGCCGTGATAATGTCGATGGGGATAGGAAAGATAGTGGTGGAATTCTTCTCGGCGGCCACCTCCACGAGCGTCTGGAGGTATCGGAGCTGCAGGGCGGTGGGATTTCGCCCGATGATGTCGGCCGCCTCTGAAAGCTTCTGGGAGGCTTCGAATTCGCCTTGGGCGTGAATGACCTTGGCGCGCCGCTCACGCTCGGCTTCAGCCTGTTTGGCAATCGCGCGGAGCATCTCCTGAGGCAGGTCCACATTTTTGACTTCCACCGCCGAAACCTTCACCCCCCAAGGCTCGGTTTGCTGATCAATGATCTTTTGCAATTCCACATTGATCTCCTCCCGCTTGGACAGCAATTCGTCCAACTGGCTCTGGCCGAGGACGCTTCTCAGGGTCGTTTGGGCGATCTGCGAAGTGGAATAGAGATAATCCTGAACAGCCAGGATAGCCCGCTGGGGATCCACCACGCGGAAGAAGATGACGGCATTGACCTTGACCGACACGTTATCGCGAGTGATCACATCTTGAGACGGCACGTCCATCGTGACGGTCTGAAGGTTCACCCGGAGCATCTTCTGTACGAACGGGATCACGATGATAAGGCCCGGTCCCTTCACCGTCTGGAATTTCCCCAGAAAGAAGATCACCCCACGCTCGTACTCCATCAGGATTTTAATGCTGTTGTAAACAAGAAGCGCTATCAGAATGGCTGGGATCAGGTACGGCATCATCGACCTCTCCTCTTGTGGATTACTTGCGGTGCGGCCCGACCGTCAACGTCAAACCTTCAACGGCCTTCACCTCGGCCTCGTCTCCTTCGCGAATCGGCTCTTCACTGACGGCATCCCAGAGTTCGCCTTGCAGAAGAACCTTCCCGCGTGGCGCCACGTCGGTCTTAGCGAGCGCGATGGTCCCGACCATCGCTTCGGCGCCTGTCACAGGGGCACGCCGATGCGCCTTGATGGCCAGCCAGACTACACCCATGAGAAGGGCGCCGAAGGTCACCACCGTCGGGATGATGACCGACAGGGATACTTTCATGAACGGCGCATCGGTTTTGACCAGCAAGAGGGCCCCCAAGACCATTGAGGCGACACCACCCAAGCTCAACAGGCCATAGCTCACCACCTTGATCTCAAGGATGAACAGCACGATCCCAAGAAGGATGAGCAACACCCCCGCATAGTTGATCGGTAGAGTCTGGAGAGAATAGAAAGCCAGGATGAGACTGATAGCCCCGACAATCCCGGGCAGGATCGCCCCGGGATTGTACAACTCCGCAAGCAGCCCGATGGTGCCCAGAGTCATGAGAATGAACGCGATGTTGGGGTCGCTTAGCGCTTTGAGCGCTTCGAGCCGCCAACCCATGGGGAATTCCCTGATCATCGCTCCTTTGGTCCGAAGGACAACCTTGCCGGCCCCCGTCGCCAATTCCCGCCCGTCCACCGCGGCCAGGAGAGACGGCACGTCATCCGCGATCAAGTCGATGACTTTCAGAGACAAAGCTTCTTTCTCCGTCACCGACACGCTCTTGCGCACGGCGTCTTCGGCCCACTTGACGTTCCGCCCCCGCTTCTCGGCGATCGATTTGATATACGCCGCTGCGTCATTCTCGACCTTGTCCTTCATCACGGCGTCCATCTCGCCGCCCCCCATGGCCACCGGGTGCGCCGCGCCGACATTCGTTCCCGGCGCCATGGCCGCAATATGCGCGGCGTAGAGGATGAAGACGCCGGCCGAGGCCGCCCGCCCCCCACTCGGAGCCACATAGATGATGACCGGGATAGGCGAGGCGGTGATGTCCTTGATGATCAGCCGCATGGATGTGTCCAACCCGCCGGGGGTGTCGAGTTGAATGACGACCGCCTCCGCCCCGGCTTCCCGGGCTTCGGCCAGCACGTGATTGATGTATTCGGCGGTGACCGGATTGATGACCCCCTCGTAGGTCCCGATATAAACCGTCGCACGGCCGGCCGCCGGAACGCTCTCTGCGGCCCCCAGGGACCCGGAGAGGGTGGTCAGTATGAGAAGGCCAAAGAGGAGGGTGAATGCTGAGTGGTAGGACGGTGAGAGCTGATGGCCTTTTCGCCCGAAGCGCATAGGATCAACCTACCTTCATATTTATGCTAGTCTCCCCCCCCACCCCTGTCAAGGCAACATAGTCCTACCGCCTGATGGCACGCAGGCCTATTAGCAGGTCATCCGCCTCTTTGGCATCCTCAGGTAAGAGCAAAACTTGTCCGAATCGGACTCGGCAATAGAGGTCGGTTAATGGTTCGACAAATCGGCCTGCAGCATGCCACTCACGCGTCACCTGTCGGGCGAACTCCAACGGGGTCGCGCCGGGTGCCTTGCGGATACCCCGTGATTCGAGGTGCCGCAACATTCGACCGTACAATTGGGCGGCCGCCACCTGGCCGACGGTGCGGGAATCCGTTCGACGTCGGATACCTCTCCCCTTTCCCCGCATCACCAGCACCGCGATCAAACCGAATCCGAGCGCGCACACCGCCAGCGCCCCGACGAACACCCCCCCGTGTGTGCGCACGAACTCTGCGGACGCCATCCTGATGGAACCAAACCAGCGGGTGAGGGGGGCTAGGAACTCGCTCGCCTGTGTCCGCGCCTTGTCGCTGCGCTCCCGGAAACCCTGGACGGCCGCCATCTGATCGCGGAAACTGTATTGGACCACGTAACGGTCCCATTTGAGACGGATCGAATCCACGATCTTCCCCGCTTTCGTTAGGAAGGGATTGGACACTATGCCGGCGACGCTCGGCGTCGGATCGAAGGTGATCCATCCGGAACGCGGGTAAAAGACTTCGACCCAGGCATGCGCATCCCGCTGCCGAACCGTGTAATAGTTGCCGAAGTCGTTCCACTCCCCGGGCAAAAACCCTGTCACCAGGCGAGCCGGGATGCCGACGGTCCGAAGCATGATCACCATGGCCGTGGCATAGTGTTCGCAATAGCCGGTCTTGCGCGCGAACAGGAACTCCTCAACCGGATTCTCCGGGTTAGCGGTACCTACGTCGAGGCTGTATTGGTAGTTTTGCCGCAGATGCCGCTCAATCGCCTGGGCCATCTCGTAAGGAGTCCGTGACTCGCGGGTGACCTCACGGGCCAATTCCGCGATTCGCGTGCTCACGTCCGGCAATTGGAGGAAAACGTTTCTGACGGCCGCCGGATAGGCGAGGGAAGGGGCCTGCCGGTCCGCCTCCAGGAGACGATCGGGCGTCGAGAGGACGCTGTACTGGAAGCGCATCAACGGAGGGTACGGCAGATACAGCCCCCCCATTCCGTCCATTTGCGTAAGCGGGAAATTCCCCTTGACCGAGTCCACAAACGACGACCCGAACAGCACGGCGGTATCCAGCGCCTCGATGAGGATTTCCTGGCGAATGCCGGGCGTGGCGTCGTCCGTCGGTCTTCGGGAGGAAGGCACCTTAAAGACCCCTTCCGGAGTCCTTTCCAACACGCGACGGCGTGCGAAATTGTTGGCCCAGGAGCGTCCGTCGTAGGCGTCGTACGCCGCGCCCCGGAAATACAGGCGGATGCGCTCCGCGAGAGGACCTTTCTGGTCTGGAAACTCAACCCGCATCACGACGGTCGGATCAAGCTTGACCGCGCCGATGATCCCCAGGTCCACTTTCTCGGAAAACCCCGAAGTCTTGATGAGGTCCACCCGGCCCTTTTGGAAGAAGCCGGCCCCGATGCGTGGAATCACGAAGAAGATCACCAGCGTAAGACAGAACACCCCGACGGCAATGCCGTTCGTCGTCCAGAAGAATCGAGCCGTCAACGGCCCCGGGGTCAGGGTCGGATCCGCGACGTGTTCGCGGGCCGACGAGCCCTGCCGCCCCTTTTTCTCCAAAGCTGCCTCGTGCGCCTCGTTTCTCAAATGGTAGAGGAGCAGGGTCCAGATCGCCGTGAACAAATAGGCGAGGAACACGCCCGCATACCAGAGATCCATAGTCAAGGCCGCCGCCGCCAGGAGTTCCAAGAGACTGAGCGCATAGAGCTGCAGAAAATCCTTGCGCTCCAGGAGGTAAAAGAGCTTGTTGACCATGAGAATGATCAGAAAGTGGATGGCCGCCGGCAGGATGTCGCCCGAGATCCAGAACAGATCCACCCCGAAGGCGATGAAGGCTCCGACCATGAAGGTGTTCCACACCCTCCGGGAGAGCTTCGAGATCCGCAAGAAGGGAATCCCGAGCCACTCGGGCCCCCATCCCCCGACATAGGCAAGGCTCACCGCCAGAGCCGTCAGGCCCAGGAAGACCAGCCCCATCGGCAGCTCGCCCGTCATGACCAAGCCGATAAACCCCACCGCGGCCAGCAGGATGGAACTGAGGCGAAACGCGCGTTCGAGGTTCATGGACGGGCCCACCGGACGTCCCATGCCTGCACGACCCGGCTCACGCCCTTGCAGGCGGCCATGAGGTGCGGGTCCGGCCAAGGCAAGACCACGATGGTCAACTCCCCAACCCTTGTCCGGTTACCGAGGGTTAGAAATCCCTCCGGCACCGGAGCGGGCTTTTTCGCAGCGGTCGGATGACAGAGCGCCAGCGCCCGAAGGATTCTGTAGAGATGCGTCTCCCCCGCGCCGTGCGGAACTTCCTCGTCCCCGACCAGCAGCCGGACGGCGAAGGCTTGTTCCTGGAAATAGGCCGCCAGCGAGGCGACCAGGACCACCGCCTGCTCGAATGCGTCAGGCCCGTTTTCAGGCCCAGCGGTAGGCAAGGCCAGCGTCACCTGCCGCTGGTCTTCAGCCTCGGTCTCCCGCACGACCAAATAAGACTGGCGGGCGGAGGTCTTCCAATGGATGGCCCTCGAATCGTCACCGGGCAGGTACTCACGAAGATTGTAGAGACCGGCCCCGTGCCCGCGACGGAGCGCGGCTTGGTCCTGACCCAACGCCACAAGTTCCTGCATGAGGCCTTCCGGCAGCGGCCGAGGTTCGGGGTACACCACCAGGTCCGACTCAAGGGGGAGCGTCGCCGCTTTAATGAAGAGACCGAACGGAAAACGGGTGAGCAGCTTGATCCCCTCGATCCGGTGCAACCCCCGGCGCGGGAACAGCATGGAGTACGCCCGGGTTACCGAGGCATGTGGGGGAAGGTGCAGGAGGTGGATCCCAAGGTCCACGGCCCTCCGCTTGACGACGTCCATCACCCGCAGCGAGAAGGTTGGCAGCCGAGCCTTCCGGTTGGCGATGGACATGGCGGCCGTCGCCTGACGGCCGGCGAAGATGTGGGCCGGCATCCGCCGGCGGATCGTGAGATGCCTGAGACATTGTTCCGACAGAATGCCCGACATGACGATGAGGCTGAGCATCATCGCCAGCAGAAGGTACAGGAGATTGTTTCCGGTGTTAAGGGCGGCTATGCCGACAGCCAGCGTCAGCAATATGAACCGCGTGCCCTCGGCGGTCAGTCGGATAGACCGGTAGCGGTAGAACCAGCGGAAGAACTCGCGGACCCGCTCAAAAACCAAATGGAAGCGTTCAGCCATCAAACAGATGCCTTCCGCTTCAGCGATTGAACGCTACA
>CAZITU010000071.1:0-14109 GCA_964542245.1 uncultured Nitrospirales bacterium
CCGACGGGCGCCGAGGTCGTCAGCCCGGTCTGGTTACAGTACGGGCGGAACGGAAACGCAATCGGGACCCGCACCGACAGTTATATCACGGTCTCCCTCGTCGCTCTTGACTTGGCCAGTGGCAAGAGCCTGTTTTCGGTCGTGACCAACGGCGAAGCCCGACTCTTGGCGACCGACTATGATGATGCGCGGCCCTGGTATCCCCGCATCTCGCCGGGCCGGACCAGCGCGTTCATCTACCCGGAGCGAAGTTCGTTCCAGGCCGGTGAGGTCCGAGCCGTCGCGTTGGAACAGGCCGTGAACGGCCTCATCTACGAACTTCAACGGGCTACCGGCAGCTGATGCCTAGGTTGTGGGGAGAGAGCGGCTCGCCCGCCTGTGCTTAACATCGAGGGGCTGCTCTCTTCCAACGCGCTCCTGTACCTGTTTGTGCTGTCGATCCTGTGTTTCATCGGCAGCCTGATCGCGATCCCATTGATTCTGATCAACTTGCCCCCGCGCTACTTTGACGAGCGCCACCCCAGAACCTGGCTGAAGGACCATCACCCCATCCTGAGGGCCGTGGCACTGGGGGTCAAGAATCTACTAGGCCTAGTGTTCTTCCTGGGAGGATTGGCCATGCTGGTACTGCCGGGCCAGGGCCTGTTGACCGTGTTAATTGGAATGTCGCTCGTGGATTTCCCCGGCAAACGCGCGCTCGAACGAGAGCTCGTCGGCCGACCGACGGTGCTGAAGGTTATCAATCGCCTCAGGCAACGGTTCAATCGCCCACCCTTGAGCCTGGGCCATACCGACTGATAGGATGGCAAAGGAGAAACGCCTGCTGGAATGGTTGAGAGGGAGACGACGGTGAAGGGTGCCGGTGCCGTGGGCGGTGCGATGCTTTTCCTCATGCTCAGCGCGGAGGCGCCCTGGGCCGCTGAAACACCTCTCCCGGCCGTCACTACACCGGTCATCGTCCGTGTCGTGGGTAACCATGCGATGGTGCTAGGCGATAGCATGGGGGGGGCCGCCGTCACGATTAAGGACGCCGAGACCGGCGCCATTCTGGCCTCCGGCACGCAGACCGGCACGGGGGGAGATCTACGGACCATCATGCAGACCCCCCACCTGCAGACCGATCAGGTGTATAGCATCAGGAACTCGGCCGCCTTTACTGCCGAGCTACACCTGACTAAGCCTACGTTGGTGGAGATCGTCGGGGAAGGTCCCCTGAAGTTTCCGCACGCCAAACGTCGCGCCAGCAAGACTGTGCTGCTCTATCCCGGCAAACCAGTGACGGGAGACGGGATCGTGTTGGAACTCAATGGGCTGATCGTCCAGATCGAGTCTCCGCCCCATGACCGTCCATTGGGTATTGGCGATGGAGGGACGATCCGTACCACGGTGAAGATGCTGTGCGACTGCATCGTTGAACCATTCGGCAACTGGGACTCTCGCAAGATGGAGATCTACGGGGAATTGCGGGACGGCAACCGCGTGATCGCTAAGATTGATCTCTACCACCAAGGACCCAAGGGCCTGTTCCTCGGCAACTTCGTCATACCCCGTTCGCTCAAGGATACGCAGCGCTTGACCCTTCGGGTCGTGGCAGCCGACCCGGAGGGCATCAACGTGGGCTACGACGAGGTCACCTATCCGCTCGTCCCCTGGGAGCAAAGCCGCGACGCCACCGGCCGCGAAATCCCTCCGATCGCACTGCCGAAACCATAATCACACCACATCCATCCTAAGCCCCTTCCACGCCCGTTGACTTTTGCTATCTCTGCCAACTCACACTCTATGGTTTTTTCTCGTAAACGCGTACATGATCCACGCGCATTGTTTGCGGGAACGTGGTCGTTTCATCGGGATCGCCGGGCCAGTAACCGCCCACGGCAACGTTCAGAATGATGAAGAAGGGATGGTCGTACACCCACCGCCCCGGCACATCTTTCGGCGTGACGGTTTTGTAGAGCGTATCGTCCACATACCACCGAATCGCGTCTTCCTCCCACTCAATGGCAAACACATGAAAGTCGTCAGCGAACGCTCCCGCATCGAGGACATATGGGCCGCCCACGCCTTGCGAGCCGGAGTAGTTTGGCCCGTGCACCGTGCCGTGCACGCGGCCGGGCTCTTTGCCGATGTTTTCCATGATGTCGATCTCACCACAATCGGGCCAGCCAGTTTCTTGGATGTTGTCGCCCAGCATCCAGAAGGCGGGCCACAGGCCCTGCCCACGCGGGATGCGGATGCGGGCCTCGATGCGGCCATATTGCCACGCGCCCAAGCCTTGGGTCTTCAGGCGGGTTGAGGTGTACGTGCGGTTAATGAACTTCTCGTTGTGTGCTTCGATGACGAGCTGGCCGTCTTCAATGCGTGCGTTCTCGGGGCGATTGGTGTAAAACACCTTCTCAGCGTTGCCCCAGCCGTGGCCGCCAATCTCCAGCGTCCACTTAGTGGCGTCGATGGCCGAGCCGTCGAACTCGTCGTGCCACACCAGTCTCCAGTCTGGGCGCACCCATTCGGGGATACTACTGGTGGGTGTGGGTAGAGCCGCACCGCAGGACACGCTAAAGCAGACGAACCAGAAAAACGAACGGTAAGGCAAACGAGAAAGCATAGAATCACACCTGGAAATGGGTGTAAAAAAGCAAACCACATACCCGATATTCAATTGAGTCATAAGTTATTGAAATTGAAAAGCTAGAAACATCATCATCAATAATAGCCAAGCGACAGACATTGCAAAGTGTCAAGTTTTTTGTCATGGCCTAGAGACCACAACTTTCAGTACCTATTTGATTAACAATGCGTTTCAGATGATTGTAGGGAGATACCTGACAAGCGGAGCCATGAAAATCTGTCATCCTTTTTGTCACCTTAGACATACGTAGTATAAAGTGCCTCTCCGGCATTGAACGGTCCCACTCATCAAACTGAGAGGCCCCCCTCCCGTGAACCTCGGGAAGGGGGCCTCTCCAGCAAAACGTATCTGAGAAAAACTAGGCTTTGGTCTGCCGCCGACGCGCCCTGAACCCCAATCCTGCCAGGCCAGAGCCGAGCAGCAGGAGTGACGCAGGCTCGGGAACTCCGGGAGCCACTGTCACAACACCCCCTGCTTCATGGCTGTACCAGGAGATAACGCCCGAGGCATTGGCCCCATTTGTATTCCAGGACACATAGATGGGAGCAACTCCTTGCGCAACAATAAGACCACTTTGCTCTAATGCAAGGACATTGAAACCGGTGAGGGAAAAGTCTCCAGTCAATCGTTAATGATACGCCATATCTTTCACCGGTTAAGATCAAGATACAAGGGCGAAACTGGAATTCTTTCTCAATCTTACTGGCAGGTGACCGGCGTCGGTGGAACGACGGTGCGGCCCTGTGCGCCATAGTCCGCCATCGTGGCGTCGCGCGAAAACGAGATGTTGTAGGGATCGGCCGCGGAGCTTACGAGGCCAACCCAGCCTGCGTACCCGGTCTCCGTCTTCACCAGCAGGAGCCCTCCGATCACCGTCTCCGTTTCTTTCATCGTATCCATCGGCTGGTCCCGCGAGCGATGCGGGTAACTGTGGGCGTGAATCAACAGCCGCCCCGCGGAGGACAAGAGATGAACGTTGTATCCGACCGGCGGCTCGCTCCCCGGAGCACGGACCACGAGAAAACCGAGATGCCCAGGCCAAATCTTCGCACCCCGCAACTCAAGGTGGTACTCCCCGGCCGGCAAAGTCGCGGCACAGGTCAGAACGGTTGAATCGGATTCCCGGTACCACTGGCTGGGGGGAGTTGCTCCGCTGTTGGGCACCATCCGCATATGCTCGGCCTGCGCCGACAGCCGCGAAGGCAGGACAGCGGCTTCCTCTGCCCACCGACAAGCATACTCGACCAGGTCGGCGCTTCCCCCCTCCGCCGAGCCGTTGACACTCTCCTCCGCTATGACATCCAGGATGGCCCGGATCCCACCGCTTGCCTCACGCAAAAGAACGAGTCCCATGTTGACGCTCTGGTCAATGCGGAAAGTCTCCCCGTGCCGGGTCCCTCTGCCGTCGTGGACCATGAAAATTCCGGACGCTCCGCCGTCAAGGAAATGCCCGTGGAGGGGATAGAGGGCTTCCCGCCCGGACGGGTCTGTCCGCTTGAGGAAGAAACTTTGTCGCCCTTCATCGAAGTCAATCGCGGAGGCAAAGACTTCCGCCGCTCCTCGTCCGTGATCGTTCGCGGCGCTGCAACGGAGCAGCAGGCGGCCGGGACGGCCGCTCCTGGGGGGCAGCGTGGGATCGGCGGCGGGGTTGCCGGTGATCGCCGGTGCGCCGCCGGGGTGAAGGGCATGGTCAGCCGTCGCCGCCATCGTCGGTGCGACCGAGACGACCAACCAGCCGACTGCGGCGGCCCAGACACGGCGCTTCATCCGTGCTCGGCCCCTTTGCCCTTCCCTTCCCCGCCCTTGTGCGTGAAAAAGAGCGCGAGCGCGACGAACAGGATGCCGACGCCGAGGTAGAGAATGTTGAGCGGCTCCTCGAAGGTGGTGTGGATGACGTTCTTGAAGAAGGTCACGATGAGAATCATCAACACGACCTTGGCCAGCCGGTCCTTGAGGTCGTCCAGGCTGTGGATCAACAGGATGCGCGAGCTGGTCTCGGCCTCCGCCTCCGCCTCCTCGATCTTGCTGATGAACAACTCGTACAGCCCCAGGGCAAAAATGAACAGGACCGTCGCCAGCAGATAATCGTCAATGGCTCCGATGATGTGGCCGACCACTTCGCCGTGGAACTCCTCGTACGCGGCGGGCGTCCGGTCGCTCCCCGGCAGCGTCACATACCGGAAGACCTTGCTGATCAGCTCGAAGACGTCGACGGTGGCGACCACGAAGAGGATTACGGACGAGATCATGCTGGAGATCACGGCGAGCAGCACGATGAAGCGGCTGTTCCAGAGGAACTTCTCGAACCCCTGTTCGATGGCTTTCGCGACGCGCTCTTTCACTTCATTAAGGCCTCAGCACTTGTTCGGCGGCCCACAGCACCACGCGGCGGGGCACGAACTGCTGCAGGCGCGCCAGGAAGCGGTTGCGCCGACCGGTGATGACCAGAGTCCGGCGCCGATCCAGGGCGGCCAGCGACTCGGCCACCACTTCGTCCGCCGTCTGCTCACCGCCCGGCGCTCGATAGGCTTTGCCGCCCGCCGTCGCATGGAAGTCGGTGCTGGTCCGGCCGGGACAGCAGGTCTGCACCACCACCCCGTATTTTCCGGTTTCGTGCCCCACGCCGTCCCCCAAGCTCACCATAAAGGCCTTCGTTGCAGCATAGAGTGCGAGGTACGGCAACGGCATCAGGCCGGCGACCGAGGCGACGTTGATGATGGCCCCGCTCCGGCGCTCCCGCATCTCCGGCAGGAACAGGCGGACCGACTTCGTGATCGTTGTGAGGTGCAGGAAGAGCATCTCCTGGATGCGCGGCATCGGCATGTCCACGAACTCCCCGAAAAAGCCGAAGCCGGCGTTGTTGACCAGTACGTCCACGGGGCCCAGGCCCCGATGGCGCACCTCCGCATATAGTCGCTCGGCGCCGTCCGTTTGTGCCAGATCGAGCACGATCTCTTCGACCGCAACACCATGGGCTATTCGGATGTCGCGAGCGACCCGATCCAGCCGCTCCGCATCACGCGCGACCAAGTGAATCGCATAGCCCCTGGCCGCGAGCTGCCGTGCGTAAGCCTCCCCGATCCCGCGCGAGCCACCCGTTATGACCGCCAGCATGGAGCGGCACTATACCAGAGGCGCTCGGGGGAGACAACGCGCGTCCCCCTGGACAAAAGGTCTCGGTGATGTTTAATCTTGGGCTGTGGGCGTCAAATTCAAAGATTACTACGAAGTGCTCGGTGTCCCTCGAACCGCCTCCGCTAAGGAGATCAAGAACGCCTATCGAAAGCTCGCCCGTCAGCATCATCCTGATATGCAATCCGCCGACTCGAAGAAGAAGGCGGCCGAAGAGAGATTCAAAGAGGTCAATGAAGCCTATGAGGTCCTCAGCGATCCCGAGAAACGCAAGAAGTACGACCAGCTCGGCGCCCGCTGGAAGGATGGCATGGATTTCTCTCCTCCGCCCGGCGGCAGCCCCGGCCACGAATGGACGTGGACGTCGGGAGAAGGTTTCGGAGGAGGCTTCAGCGACTTCTTCGAAGCTTTGTTCGGGGGGCGAGCGCGACCGTTCTCCAGGGGTGAGTCTGCCTGGAGCAGGGAAGAAGGCATGGGCCGCGAGCGAGGAGTCGACCTCGAGGCCGAACTTGAGCTGTCCCTGGAAGACATCACGCGCGGAGGCACCCGGCGGGTCACCCTGGTGGCGCACGACTCGGCCGGGCACGCGCGGCCTAAGGAGCTCGACGTCACTTTGCCGCGAGGCTTACGCGGGGGGGATCGCATCCGACTGAAGGGCCAGGGGGCTTCGCGCGGCCGTTCCTCTCAGGCGGGCGATCTGTTTTTGAAAATCCGCATACGCCCCCATCCTGTCTTTGCCCTGATCGAAGGATCCCCCGATGATCTTCAAATCGATCTTCCGGTCCTTCCCTGGGAAGCCATCCTAGGGGCGGAAGTGTCCGTGCCGACGCTGGATGCCCCGGTCTCTATGCGCATTCCCGTCGGCAGCCAAACGGGGCAGCGCCTGCGCCTACGCGGGAAGGGGCTGATCCGCCGAGACAATACACGCGGCGATCAGTATGTCCGGCTGGCAGTCGTCACCCCACGGTCCGTGGGAAGACGCGAACGCGAGTTGTACGAAGAACTTGCGAAGCTCTCGACCGAAGACCCGCGGAGGCACTTCGCCGAGGCCAGGCAAGCCGGCCGCTGATGGACTTCTTGCTCCAATTTTTCATCACCGCGTTCGTCTCGATATTTGTGACGTTGGATGCGGTCGGCAATATCCCCATTTTCCTTTCCATCACGCCGCATAATTCAGAAGCCGAACGCGCCTCGATGGTCACCCGCGCCATCCTGGTCGTCTTCGGCGTCCTGGTCGTCTTTGCGCTGTTCGGGAACCTCATCTTCCGGTTCTTCGGCGTCACGATCGAGGCCTTTCGGATCGTAGCCGGCCTGCTCCTGCTGAAGATCGCCTTCGACATGATGGAGGCCAAGCCTGCCCGTGTCCGACACACTCCGGAAGAGGATGCCGAGGGGATACAGCGCCAGGATGTCGCCGTCATCCCGCTGGCCGTCCCGCTGTTAAGCGGGCCCGGAACGATCTCCAACGTGATCGCCCTCACCGGCCAAGCCGCCAAGGCTCCGGCGGTCCTGCCCACATTCAGCGTCTTACTGCTTGCCATCACTCTTAATGCCGTGCTCGCCTTTGCGGCCTTGCGCAGCGCAACGGTCATCTCCCGTTTCCTCAAGGAGAGCGGCATGCGCGTCTTCACGCGCGTCATGGGCCTGATTCTGGCGGCTATCGCGGTCCAATTCGTTCTCACCGGCATCAAAGACGCGTTCCGCCTGGCTTGATATGCCCTCACGGAGAGGCTAGGATACGCCCGATGACGATCGGTCCACCCACAGGAATGCGCGATTGGCTTCCCCAGGACGCGCTGTTGCGCCAGCGTCTGATGGAGACCATTGGGGCGGTGTACCGGCTGTATGGTTATCTCCCAATCGATACCCCTGCCATGGAAGATCTCGCGGTTCTTCTTGGGAAGGGTGGCGGAGAAAACGAGAAGCTCCTTTTCAAGATCTTGAAACGCGGCGAGAAGTTAGTCCAGGCGCAGGAGAGCGGTGACCTTGCGGACTATGGCCTCCGGTTTGATCTGACCGTTCCTTTGGCTCGCTTCGTCGCAACTCATCAAGGGCGACTCCCGAGGGTCTTCCGCCGATACCACATCGCGCCGGTCTGGCGCGCGGATCGCCCGCAGAAAGGGCGCTTCCGAGAGTTTTATCAATGCGATATTGATGTCGTAGGTGGCGCCTCGTCCGCCTACGAATGCGAAATCATCACCGCAACGGAGCGCGTGCTGAAGGAGCTCAACCTAGGGAAGTACCAATTCCGCTTGTGCGACAAGCGTTTGTTGCCGCTCCTACTCCAGGGCTTCGGGGTACCGGAGGAGCAGATCAACCCCGTTGCGATGCTCCTCGACAAACTCGACAAAGTCGGTATCGTCCAGGTCCGCTCCGAGCTTCTGTCCCTTCTTAAGCCAGGCTCGAAGGCTTCTATCAACGTAGAAAAGTTCTTCTGGGCTGCACATGACGAGCGGACTCACGTAACAGGCCGCCATGCCGGCGTGACGATGCTTCATGCTCACTTGGAGAAGGTCAACGACTCAACGATACGGACGAAAATCGCTGGGATCATTGCGGGGCTCAAGACGATCATGGATGCGGTTCTCGCCATCAACAAGGACTCCTCCATCCTCTTTGATCCCATCCTCGTCCGCGGCCTGGACTACTACACCGGTCCCATATATGAAGCCGTCGCGGAAGGGTTTCCGTCGGCCATACTCGGCGGCGGGCGGTACGACGGCTTGATCGAGCGATTTACCGGAAAGACCATCCCGGCCATCGGGTGTTCGATCGGATTCGAGCGCATCCTTGCCATCCAACAGGAACGAGCGTCACTTCGGCCCTTGACTGAGGCGTCTCGGGTGCTACTGGTGCGAGATGAGATAGATATAGATCAGCTTAATCAGCGAGCTGAACAGCTCCGAAACGAGGGGCTCTGTGTTGAAACCTATCTCGATCAGGATGCTCTTGGTAAGCAGTTTAAATACGCGGAAGCGGCAGGGTTCCGCTGGGCCATTAGGCAGTTTGACCCGACCTCCTCTGCTCTCACTGTCCGTGATCTCCCATCCCGACAAGACCGCACCGTGACCCTGGCGGAGTTCAAGGCCCTCCTCCTCGGTCCATAGGCGGTTTATATACTTAATTAAATTTGGCAATTTACAATTTGAGCGTACATGCCGCTTTTTTCGTTGACGCTGGGGGCACGTTCGTGGTAGTATTCGGCTGTCTTTTGATTGTCAGTTTCCCTTTTTATTTTGCATGGTTATGATGATTCTAATCCTGTGAATTCGAAATGAAGAGAAGGGCCTTAGGTATTCTTCTATCCACAGGGCCTGAAAATCCTAACCTCTCCACGGCTCTTGGCCTTTCTGCCGCTGCCATCAAGGCAGGGGTTGATGTGTACCTCTACCTCGTTGATGAGGGGGTTCTTGCGGTTGAGGATCCCCGCTTTGAGCCGTTGCGCGCTGCTGGCCTCAAATTGTTTGCGTGCGCCTATGGTGCTCAACAACATGGGGTGGAAAGGAAGGAAGATAAGGCTACATATTGTGGTCTTGTTATTCTCTCCAATATCGTTTCCGCATGTGATCGCTTCATCGCGCTGAACTAACCCTATTTCTGGTGGAAAGACCGTCTCTTAAAGTTTTGGTTTTAATCAAACTGGATCCCATGAAGAGCCACCGGGCGGTTGAAGCTCTTCGCATTGCCGTCGGTCTTGGTTCCCATAACGAGGGGCATGATCTTACGATCATTCTCTCCGGTCGGGCTCCTTTTCTCTTGGCTGAAGACACGAGCGATATCGTTGATGCCGAGATACTAGAAAAGTACCTCCCCACGTTAGCTGAGTGGCAAACACCATTCGCCATTACGCCTGATGCTGAAGCACCGGTTCGGTACTTACCCGGTTTCATCATAAAACCCACAACCGAAGCCGAAACTGCCCTCTCTATGCAGTCGGCTGATCGAGTCCTCGTCTTCTAACACGGTAACCCATGATCCTCCATCTCATTAAAGACCCATCAGATCCTTTCGTAACACAAGTTCTATCGTCAGTACGGTCTTCTCCTCCCACCGCCGTGCTCCTTCATTCTACAGATTCGCCACCACAATCGCTCAAAGCGACTATTTACCGAGTAACAGAGAATCTTCCAGACAAAACAAAGGGAGAAATCAGTTACGAAAGACTCGTTGATTTAATATTCGAAGCGGACAAGGTCATGACCTTGTGAGTTGGGATTGTCTCCTCGTTCCGAGTACTTGAGCAGGAAGAAAATGAGGAGGATCAGAGAAGATAGAGGGTGTGAGTAGAGGACAGTTGGCGTCGAAAACGGAGAATCTTCACCGAAAGTGGCGTAGGAGTGTCTGAGTAAATGATGGGGACTCTTCGTGGGGACACCATGGGGAGAATTGAAGACAACCTGTGAGTAGCGTCTATCGGCAGGAGCCCCTCTCACTGCTCTGGAGTGAGGGCCCGAAGCCACCCACAGGTTCGGGTAGGGCTGTGGAACTCATGATACGGCGGCGTACGGCGTGGACCTAACCTCTATTTGGCACGCGAGTGTTGGTTCGATTAGGGAACGCGTGTCGAAGGACACCTTCGACACGTGGTTTCAGGATTTATCCTTGGGAAACCTCACTGAAGGAGAGGCCACCATCAGGGTGCCGAACAGGTTCTTTCGCGATTGGATCAGGGACCATTACCAGGCAATGCTAGAGGAGGTTTTGAGAGGAGCAACCGGGAAACCAAATCTGCGCATAGGCTTTGCGGTAATGGAGGGAGAGGCCCCTGGAGCGGTCATGACCCGCGAGGGTTTCGATCGCCCAGTGAGTAGCGCGGGCGCCCGCGGGAGAAGATTTGCGCTCATAAACTCCCGGTATACATTCGCAAATTTTGTTGCCGCCCCAAACAACCAGTTAGCTCGGGCCGCCAGCTTGAAAGTCGCTGAGTCTCCCGGTGCGGCTTACAACCCCCTGCTCATCTATGGGGGGGTCGGCCTGGGGAAGACCCACTTGATGCAGGCCATCGGCAATTTTGTGCTGGAACACTCGGATATGCGGATTGCGTACGTGACCTCGGAGCAGTTCACCAACGAGGTCATCAACGGGATCCGCTACGACAAGATGATCGACGTCCGCCGGCGGTACCGGAACATCGATATGCTCCTCGTGGACGACATTCAATTCATCGCAGGGAAACAAGCGACGCAGGAGGAGTTCTTCCACACATTTAACAGCCTCTATGAAGCCCGGAAGCAAATCGTGCTGTCGAGTGACCGATACCCCAAGGACATCCCCGAGATGGAAGAGCGGCTCAGGTCCCGTCTCGACTGGGGGCTGGTTGCCGACATTCAGCCATACCCGCTCGAGGCCAGAATCGCCATCCTCCGAGATAAAGCTGAGCGGGAAGGTATCGTGATGCCCGATGAGGTTGCCGCCTTCGTGGCTGGCAATATCAAATCGAACATCCGGGAGCTGGAGGGCTCGTTGATCCGTTTAGGGGCATATGCCTCCCTGACCGGGCAGGCCATGACGCTGGAGCTGGCGCGGAACGTTCTCAAGGAACTGGTCAACGATGCGAAGCGTGTGATCACGCTGGATGCTGTGCAGGAAGCCGTCGCCGCGAAATTTCACATCAAGGTGGCGGAAATGAAGTCCAAGCGGCGAACGAAGGCCCTCGTTTATCCTCGGCAAGTCGCGATGTACTTGTGCCGGGACATCACGCAGCAATCCTATCCGGAGATAGCCAGACACTTCGGGGGCAAAGACCATACGACGATCATGCACGCATGTAAGCAGATAGAGAAGGCCAAGCAGAGCGATCCCAACCTTGACGGGATGCTGGAGGAATTAAAGCGCCAGATCGCCGGCGCGTAGATGAACATAGGGGGGAGGGTCGATGAAGATCAGGATTGCCAGGGACGAGTTGCTGACCGGGCTTCAGCGTGTCCAGGGAATCGTTGAGAAGCGCAACACCATGCCGATCCTATCGAACATCCTGCTGGAAACGAAGCAGGACGGGGTCGAGCTGGTCGCGACGGACCTTGAGATTGGTATGCGGGGACATTACAAGGCCGAGGTTCTGGAACCTGGGAGCGTCTCGATCTCTGCCAGGAAGCTCTATGAGATCCTGAAGGAGTTGCCGGACAGCGAGATTTCCCTCGCTGCACAGGAGAACAATTGGATCCAGATCCAGACCGGCAAGAGCCAGTTTAAGATCGTCGGTTTGGCGGCATCCGAGTTCCCGGCTCTCCCGACAATCGAGCGGGAAGGGCGCGTGGCGATTCCCGGCACCGGCCTGGCGTCTCTCATCCGGAAGACGCTCTTCGCGGTCGGCGATAACGACGCCCGGTACATCCTCAATGGCCTTATGATCACCCTGACCTCAAGCGAGAAAAAGGTCACCATGAGATTGGTCGGGACGGACGGGCACCGCTTGGCCGTGGCGGAAAGTGAGCTCCCGCAAGGGACGGCAACGGATCTGCCGAAAGAGATCAAGGCCGTCATTCCCAGAAAGGCGGCCCAGGAGATGCGGCATCTGGTGGAGGAAGAGGAAGGCGAACCCCTGCTCGGGTTCACGAAAAACCTCGTCACCTTTCAGAAAAGCGGCATCTTCCTCACCACGCGGGTCATGGAGGGGACCTACCCGAACTACCAGCAAGTCATTCCAAAGGACAATTCCAAGAAAGCGGTGGTGGACCGCGCGGCGCTGGAAGGTGCGCTCCGGCGTGTCGCCGTTCTCTCCCGCGACAAGACCAATGCGGTCCGGGTGACGCTGGAGACCGGGCGCCTGACCCTCTACACGAGCAACCCCGATGTCGGGGAGGCGACGGAGGATCTGCCCGTGCAGTACCGAGGGGAGAACCTGACGACCGGCTTCAACGCCCGATATCTCCTCGATGCGTTAGCGGTGATGGATGGTGAGACCGTCCATCTGGAAACGAAGAGTCCCTTGAGTCCTTGCTTGCTCCGTCCTGCGGGGGACCCCGGGTTCCTGTGCGTTGTCATGCCGATGAAAGTCTAGCAAGAACCGAAAGGGAGGCGTATGGCCACGGAAGAAACCAAGACCGTGAACGGGCAGCCCGACTCGTACGGCGCGGACCAGATCAAAGTTCTGGAAGGCCTCGACGCCGTCCGCAAGCGCCCCGCCATGTATATCGGCAGCACCGGCCCAGACGGCCTGCACCACCTCGTGTACGAGGTGGTGGACAACAGCGTCGACGAGCACATGGCCGGCTTCGGCGAGACGATCGAGGCGACGATCCACATCGACTGCAGCGTGACCGTGGTGGACAACGGCCGGGGCATCCCGACCGGCATGCACTCGACGCAGAAGAAGTCGGCGGCCGAAGTCGCCCTGACCATGCTCCACGCCGGCGGGAAGTTCGAGCAGGGCGCCTACACGGTCTCGGGCGGCCTTCACGGCGTGGGCATCTCGGTCGTGAACGCACTCTCGGAGTGGCTGGAGATGGAGATCTGGCAGGACGGCCAGGTCTTTGAGCAGCGGTACGAGCGCGGCAAGCCGCTCGGCCCCCTCAAGGTGACCGGCAAGACCAAGAAGCGCGGCACGAAGATCACTTTTAAGCCGGACAACCAGGTCTTCGAGACGACGGACTTCAGCTTCGACATCCTGGCCCAGCGCCTCCGCGAGCTGGCCTTCTTGAACAAGGGCCTGGAGATCTCGCTCAAAGACGAGCGGAAGGAGAAGGAGCAGGTCTTCCGCTACAAGGGCGGGATCGTCTCGTTCGTCGAGCACCTGAACGAGGCCAAGACGCCGCTCCACAAGCCCATCTATATCACCGTCGAGAAGAGCGACATGATCCTGGAAGTGGCGCTCCAGTACAACGACGCCTACGCCGAGAACATGTTCTCCTTCGCGAACAATATCAACACGCGCGAGGGCGGCACTCACCTTGTCGGCTTCAAGGCGGCGCTGACCCGGACGATCAACAACTACGCCAACGCGAACGACCTGTTCAAAAAAGAGACGGAGTCGCTCACGGGCGACGACGTGCGCGAAGGCCTCACCGCCGTCATCAGCGTGAAGCTGCGCAATCCGCAGTTCGAGGGCCAGACCAAGGGCAAGCTGGGCAACAGCGAGGTCAAGGGCATCGTGGAGACGGCCGTCAACGAAGCCCTCGGCGCCTATTTCGAAGAGAACCCGCCCGTCGCCCGCAAGATCATCGGGAAAGCCGTCGACGCGGCGCGGGCCCGCGAGGCGGCCCGCAAGGCCAAGGAGCTGATCCGCCGTAAGAGCGCGCTGGAGGGCGGTTCCCTTCCCGGCAAGCTGGCGGACTGCTCGGAGCGGGACCCGGCGCACAGCGAGCTGTTCATCGTGGAGGGCGACTCGGCCGGCGGCTCCGCCAAGCAGG
>CAZITU010000072.1:0-14071 GCA_964542245.1 uncultured Nitrospirales bacterium
TCCACTGTCGAATGTGCTCAAACGGACTCAGAGCCGCCACAATCACCACAGCGCCAGACTCAACTGCTTTTTGGCTCGCAAATGCCAGGTACTTAAGATGACTCTCGCGCTCGGGCTTGGAGTACCCCAACACTCCCTGCGTGAAAGATCGGGCCTCGTCTCCGTCTATACTCACGACCCGCTCCCCACGGGCCTCCAGTCGCTTATTCAGAGCGGTCGCCAGTGTCGTTTTGCCGCTGCCCGAGCGGCCGGTCAGCCAGACGACCAGGCCCCCACCATCGGCCTTCTGCCCGGCCGGCG
Source organism: uncultured Nitrospirales bacterium (assembly GCA_964542245.1). Classification (GTDB taxonomy): domain Bacteria; phylum Nitrospirota; class Nitrospiria; order Nitrospirales; family NS-4; genus CAZITU01. The sequence goes on from CAZITU010000072.1 coordinate 301, forward strand.
CGTGTACAACGCTGGCCCTGACGTTGCGCACGACCTCCAGCGCCTCGAAGGGGTACTTGCCGACGGCGGTCTCATCCGACAACTGAATGCCGTGGGCGTAGCGGACCACTTCGCTCAAGGCGGCGACCTCCGCCATCAGAGGGATCGGATACTCGACCATGTTGTAGAGAATTTGGGTCGCGACGAAGACCTTCACGCCTTGGTCGGCGGCGCGTTTTGCGATGGCCTGCTCCATACGGTGAGTGTGATAGAGCCCGATTTCGCTGGAGAGGTCGCCACGATCGATCAGTATCTGCGCGGACAACGGGAGGATGGTGTCGAGTTCCTGGCACGCCTCGCGTGTCTCGATCTTGCAGAGGATGCCCACCGGACTCCCGTCAAGCAGGGCGCGCGTTTCCGCCACGTCCTGGGCGTGGCGCACGTAGGAGAGGCCGACCAAGTCTACGCCTTCTTCCCTGGCCGCCTGCAGGAGCTCTTGGTCCCGCGGGAAGAGGAACGGCAGCGGCGGATGGTATCCTACGATGTGGACCCCTTTTCCGTTCTCCAGCAGACCGCTGAACCGGGGGATGAAGCACGCCTCGTGCTCGTTGCAGGACTCGACGACGAATTTCACCCGCCCGTCGCTCGCGATCAACTCCAGGCCCGGACGCAAGTAGGACAAGATGCCAGGGAAATTGAACTGCGACGCCTTCAGACTGAACGGCAGTCTTGCCTCAAGCACGATGGGGTCCGGGAGGTTGGCGGTACGGATCTTGTTGCCCGGCAGATCGATCAGGATCTTCGCCCGCCGTCCCACGTGGCGACGGACTGCCGCGACCAGGCGGCGCGCCTCCTCGACGGAGGCATGGGACCCATTGATGCGCAGGATCGTCGCGCCCCGCTCCACGAACCCTTCCAGATAGGCCGGCGTCGCGACGCGGTCGCTGATCGTCGCAATGACCTCGAAGGGCTTCATGTGGGCGTGCCCTCGGAAAACAACGGCCGCTGTTTTTGCAGGTCCAGCAGAAACCGAACCAGTTCCTCACGCATGATGTATGGGGGGATGGGCTTACGCCCGACCAGCATGTCGCGGACGCCGGACCCGTTGATGTAAGTCCGCTGGGCTTCGTCATGTCCGCAGGTCTTCTCGGTCGCCGTGCCGCCGCATCGCCGGCAGTAAAACGGCTCATGAAGCTTCAGGATGCAGATATCCAGGGGCGGCAGCTCGGCGATGAATCGATGCGCCGCATACGAATGGTAGAACCCGCCGACCCCTGCGTGGTCCCGGCCGACGATGAAATGGGTGCAGCCGAAATTCTGGCGGATGAGGGCGTGGAAGACCGCCTCTTTGGGCCCGGCGTACCGCATGGCCGTCCGCAGATCGCTGCAAAAGACGCGGTCGGCCGGATACAACTCGCGAATGAAAAAACGATAGGCTTGGAGGACGACCTCGGGATCGAAATCGCCCGGTTTGACCCACCCGCCGATCGGCTGGATGAAGAGGCCGTCCGTCAGCTCCAGCGCGCACCGCTGCAGGTATTCATGGGCGCGGTGGGGCGCATTGCGCGTCTGAAAACCCGCGATCGTCTTCCATCCTTTGCGCGCGAAATGCTCGCGCGTCTCCATCGGTGTGACAGATCGGGCAACTCCTGTCCCCTTATCCGGCTCGAAGGCCCACACCCGGCCCGCCATCAGGACCTCCTCCATAGCCTGTACCATCGCCACGCCTGGATGGAAAGGGTCCAGCGTCTTGAACGTGGCCTCGCACCGCTCTTCCTTCCGATGGGAGAACACTTCGCTCACTTCGATGACGCCTTGGAGGACGCCGGACTGATCCGTCAATCCCATTTCGCGGCCGGGCCGGATCGTATCCGCGACCGCCTTTGACACGTCCAGGGTGATGGGGATTGTCCAGACTTGGGACCCTATCCGGTTCTCGGCCAAGACCGTACCCACGGCCTTCTCGTCCATGAACCCGGTGAGCGGGCTGAATACGCCGGTCGCGATGTTCCAGAGATCGGACGCGGCGATGGCGCTCATGGGAATAGACGGAATGCCATGGAAATCCCCTTTCTTCTGCGGAGGCAGACACTGGTTGACGAGCGTTCCGCCGTGGGGGGCGATCATGATTGCCCTCGAGGAGATTGGAGCATGATTCCACCGGCCTTTCTGCTGTAAGTTTTGCCGCACCCGGCGCACCTTATGGTCCTCCCCTTTCCCGCGAGCTTGAGCCCGCACGAGCAGACCCACCCTTTCACCGTCGCCGGATTCCCCATAACTAGGGCAAAGTCAGACACATTCCTGGTGACCACCGCCCCAGCTCCGACCAAGGCGTAGCGCCCGATCGTGATCCCGCACAGGATCGTGCAATTGGCGCCGAGCGTGGCGCCCCGCTTCACCAGCGTGGCTTGGTGCTCGGCCATCCGGGGGATCTCGCTCCGCGGGTTGATGACGTTGGTGAACACCATCGAGGGCCCGCAGAACACGAAGTCTTCCAGCGTCACCCCTTCATACACCGACACGTTGTTCTGGATCTTGACTCCGTTGCCGATCGTAACGTTGGGACCGATCACCACGTTCTGGCCGATTTTGCAGCGCTTGCCGAGCCGCGACCCCTTGAGGATATGCGAGACATGCCAGATGCTGGTCCCTTCGCCGATCTCAACATCGCCGTCGATGAAGGCCGACTCGTGCACGAAATAGGTCCGAGGGCCCGGGACGGGCACGGTCCCCACGGGTCTGGCCGGGGCCTCCAGCGCCTCCTGACATTGCTGGAGGACGGTCAGCACGCGCACTGCCTCCTCGCCGTCGGTGCGCGGTCGGGAACGGGTCCGGACGCATTCAAGAAAATGCTCGCATTCCGCCCGGAGCGGTTCGATCACATCAACGGGCACCGGTGTCGCCTCGGCCTTCGTGGCGACGGGGACATGGTTCTTCCAGTCAATGGAGTGCGGATAGACGAGTAGCTTGTCCTTTTTCTCCAGATCGTCGAAGACCGCCATCTTACGATCCCCCACGACCACCAGCTTCTGCTCCTTGAAGGGATGCAGCCAGGACACGAAGATATGCGCCTTGACCCCGCTGGGAAACGACATCAGGCTGACGGTGACGTCCGCAATCTGCTGGTGCAGATAGTTGCCGCCTTGCGCCTGCACGGCGTTCGGCATCTCCCCGATTAATCCCAGGATCACCGCGATGTCATGGGGCGCGAAGGACCACAGGATATTCTCCTCACGGCGGATCTTGCCGATGTTGAGCCGCCTGGAATAAATGTACTGGATACGGCCGAGCTCGCCCTGCAGGATCAGGTCGCGCAGCTTGAGCACCGCCGGATGGTACCAGAGGAGGTGTCCGACCATGAGGATCCGGCCTTGCTGTCGAGCCAGCGCGACCAGTTCTTTGCCTGTGGGCACCGACAGGCAGAGCGGCTTTTCCACGAACACGTCCTTACCCGCAAGCAGGGCTTCCCGCACAAGATCGCCGTGCGTCTCGGCGGGGGTGGCGATCACCACGGCGGTGGTGCGGTCGTCCCGCAGGACTTCCGAATACGCGCTGAGAATCCTGGTCCCCGGGTACTGGGCCTGGTACGCCCGCACGTGTTCTTCATCCACATCACAGATCGCCGCCAGGGCGTTCAAGTCATGGAAGTTCCGGACCAGGTTCTTTCCCCAATAGCCGGCCCCAACCACCGTCACCTTCGGCTCTGCAGTACGCTCTTTCATGCTCTTCACCCCGCGGTTTCTGAAGACGTCACCTTCGCCTTACGCCGGCACCACGTCCGAGTCGTCAATTTCAACGGCAGCGGCCTGCTGGATCAAGTGGACGGAGATGACCAGCCGGTGCCGCTTGTCTTTGCGCACCAGAATGCCCCGCACCCCTTCCAGAGGGCCGCGGATGACTTCCACCGCCATGCCCTCGTGAAGGTAGGGATGGGAATCGTACGGGAGCGTGCTGGTCATCAGCGTCCGGATCGCTTCGATTTCCTCATCGGGGATCGACTCGGGACGTTGCCCCCCGCCGACGATGTCCACCACCCCTGATACCGTCTGAATCTGCAACCGGTCGGGCCAGGCGAAATGCGCGAAACAGTACCCCGCGAACAACGGCACCTCCACGTCCTTCTTCCGATCTTTCCATTGATGCCGCCTGACGACCGTGGGGAGCAGGTGCTCGACACCCTGCACGGCCAGCCGGTCCCGGACCTGTTTTTCATGACGCGAGCGCGTTCGGATGGCATACCAGCGTGACGTTCCATCGGCCTCGGGCACAGCTTCGCCCTCTCACTTACAGAGCGTACAATCCCGTCCCCATCGTTCCGTTGGCGGCCCGCCTCGGCTTGGTGCCTGAGAAGGCGCCGACGGCTCTGTACAGAACCCGAAACCCTACAGCGCGGCGATCTTCTCGCGCGGCACGCCCGCCCGGACAATCCGGGCCTGAATCTTCTTCGCCTCTTTCAGGTCTGCAACCAACACGGCATCGAATTCCCATTCGGGCAAGGCTTCGATCGGCCAGACCGGATAGGACAGGAACGTCTGTCCGTTGCCGCCGTCCACGAACCCGACCAGGGTCAGGTCCATCTCCCGTAAGGTGAGGTAGGCCAGCTCGGCCAGCTCGCCCGTGCCGTAAATCACAATCCGTTTGGCGCCGGCGTTCGCCCGTTCCGCCAACGCGACCTTCAGGCGCCCCCGCATGTTCCGGTAATACGTCAAGGAATACTGCATGTACTCGTACGTGAGGCGGGTCTTCTCGGCCATCCCTTGAGGGGTCAGGAGGTACTTGATGCGATGCCGGGGGATGGTCGTGATCTTGATGTAGCCCTTGTGGGCCAGGCGCTTGAGGTACAGATTGGTCAGCCCCAGGGCGACCCCGAGCTTGACCGACAACGAGCGCTGGGTGACGGCGGCGTTCCGTTCGACTTCATTGAGGAGCTGCAGGTCGCGCTGAGCCTGGATATCCATGATAACCTTGTCCCCCCGGCAAGCGTTCAAGATTTGAACATATCGGCACAGGGGAGTCAAGGAAAAACTCGGCGGCGGATTCTGTCAAGGTTCGTAAGGGACTTCAGTGATGAGGGGGCCGTAGCGGGAGATGAGCGACTTGCAGGCGAGCGCCTCGGCCGCCGCCCGGTCCAGTCTGTCCTTCACGATCCTGGCGTAGAGCTCTTCGATCTTGGCGGTGCTGGCCTTGTAGCCGCTGATCCCGTAATCATCGAGGGCGGGCATGCAGCGAAGGATGTTGGCGTTGGGGTGCACCCCGGGGATCATTTCGAGATACTCGTTGGCCCAGAGCGGAGGATCCGTACTGACCTGCGGCCAATTCGGCGTGATGCAGTGAAACCCATGTTTCTCCAGCTCGCCCCGGACCAACATGTGGCTGATCTCCTTGCCGAGAAAATTGAGGTCGCAGGCCGCGCGGGCTTCCGGCGCAAGCCCGTCGAAGATGCCCTTGCGGCAGACGAGGCACTTGGGATCCTTGGCCATCGAGAAACACGCGCGGCCGTCGCGCTTGCGGATCGCCTCCCACCCTTGAGCCGTGATGCGGCAGTCCTCCGGCAGGAAGACCCAGTAGTCGCCGGCGCAGTTCGCGTCACACAAAAGATAGTTGTACGCCAGGCTTTTGGGGATCGGGGTGCGGAGCACGGGGATCCTCAGCGAGGGGAACTCACAGCCGTTCTGGATGAGCGTGAGTGACACCCCCGTCTTCTGGAAGGCGGCGACCTGGGCATGCAGGTAGTACGCATGAAGCTTGAGGTCGACGGCGTGATCGTTGGGATAGACGACGGTCGCACAGATGAAGCAGTGGAGGTTCATGCTGCCCGTTTGCGGAAGTACTCGATGGTCCGCCGGAGCCCTTCGTCAAGGCTCACGTGGGGGGCCCAGCCAAGGAGCTCCTGAGCGAGCCGGATGTCGGGGCAGCGGACCTTCGGATCGTCGGCCGGGAGCGGCTTGAACTCCAGGGGAGCTGAGGTCCCGACCAGCGCCTGCACCTTGCGGGCGATCTCCAGCACGGTCAGCTCGTGCGGGTTGCCGATGTTGATCGGCTCGTGGATGGTCCGCTCCGGCGGCGCGTCGCTGCGGTACAGAAACGACTGCCGATCGGTCCGCTGCTTAGGAGAGCGATCGGGCGGGGCCAGCAGCAAGCGCGTAATGCCTTCGACGAGATCGTCCACATAGCAGAAACTACGGGTCTGGGCGCCGGTTCCGAAAATGGTCAGCGGCTTCCCGCTGAGCGCTTGAACGATGAAATTCGAGACGACCCGCCCATCGTGCGGCCGCATCCGCGGTCCGTAGGTGTTAAAGATGCGCACGATCCGCGTGTCGATGCCGTGGTAGCGGTGGTAGGCCATCGTCATAGCCTCCGCGAAGCGTTTGGCTTCGTCATAGACGCCGCGCGGACTGATCGGATTGACGTTGCCCCAGTAGACCTCGGACTGGGGCGAGATCAGGGGATCCCCGTACACCTCGGACGTGCTGGCCAGGAGGAACCGGGCGTTCTTCGCCTTGGCCAGCCCTAGCGCTTTGTGCGTCCCCAAGGCTCCGACCTTCAAGGTGGCGATGGGGAGTTCGAGGTAATCCTGCGGGCTCGCGGGCGAGGCGAAGTGCATGATGGCATCCAAGGGTCCCTCGACATAGAGGTAGTCACACACATTGTAGTGGATATAGCTGAAGCGTTCGTGACCCATGAGGTGGGCAATATTGGCCATCGATCCCGTGAGCAGGTTATCAACACACATCACCTGGTGATCCATCCCGATCAAGCGATCGCAGAGATGGCTACCGAGAAAACCCGCGCCCCCGGTGATCAGAATACGCACGAGTGCCCTCCTCCTTGTTTCTTATCTCTTGCGCCTGAAACGGCCCGCGGATGTCCAGTAGGGACGTACGGCCGCACGCCACTACCCGCGTTCCACAAGCGCGTGGCCGAACCGGAAACGCTCGTACCGCTCGGTCCATGTCTCCCGCAGGCCGACCCAGCGCCGTTGCAACCAGTTGCCCCGCACGGTCCGTCCCCACTTGCGGCGAAAGTGCTCGAGGTTCTGCGCCGAATAGGTGTTGGATTCAGTGAGCTTGACGGCATTCTGCGTGACCATCCCGAAGTGATGGATGAAGGCGGCGCCGGTCACGCCGGCCGTGATCCCGGCTTTCTGCGTCCGCCAGAGGAAGTCCATGTCCTCGCAGCCCCCGTAGCTGAACCCTTCGTCGAACAGGCCGGCCTTGTCGAACACCTCCCGGCGGATCAGCATGCATGTCCCCAGCAGGCCCGGACGCGTCGCTTCTCGGCAGGCCGCCGTGAACTCGGCGGCATAGGGGTCTAGCTCGTAGTCGAGCGGTCCCTCCCGCATCGCCGGACTGACGATGCCATGCCCGGTCCGCTCCATGAAGCGCAGCAGCGCCGGTAGCCAGCCCGGCGTCACGATGATATCGTTGCTCAGGATGCCCACCACCTCGCCGCGACTCGCCCGGACGCCCTGGTTCCAGGCTTTGGCGCAGCCCAGATTCGTCGCGTTGCTGATGACCGTGACGCCGACGCTCTCGAGATATTTGGGCGTCCCGTCCGTAGAAGCATTGTCCACGACGATAAGCTCGTCGCCTTTGTCGGGAAGGTGCAGAATGGACTCTAAGCACTGCATGGTGTGCACCAGTTGGTTGTACACGGGAATGACCAGGCTGACGCGCAGGTGTCGTGTCATATTGATACCACGTCCACCCCCACCCTCCCCTCCCCCCTCGAAGGGGGAGGGCAAGGGAGGGGGGGCTTCCCGATGAGCGCGCCATAATCCGACGCAAGCCGCTCCATCATAGCGTCCACCGTGAAGTGGACGGCGACACGGTCCCTGCCGGCTTCGCCCAATTTCCGTCGCCGGGGCGGATCCTGTGCAAGCCGCGTGACCGCGTTTGCCAATGCGTCCGGATCGCCGGGGGGGACCAGTACCCCTGTTTCGCCGTCCCGCACGATCTCAGGCAGGCCACCGGTCCTGGTGGCCACCACCGGCTTGCGCATGGCCATGGCTTCGAGCACCGCAATTCCAAACCCTTCCATTATAGCCGGATGCACATAGACATCCAGAGCCGCCAGAAAGGGGTACACGGACGCCTGAAACCCGGTGAAGCGCACGTGGGGCGCCAATCCCAGGTCTTGCACCAGCGCCCGCAAACGTGTTTCATAGCGGGTATCTCCGCTTCCGATGATCAGATAATGGACCTGAGGCGACGACTTCAAAATCGCCGGGAGGGCTCGGAGCATGACGTCGTATCCCTTGCGGGCGAAGAGACTCGCGACGGTTCCCATCACGAGCGCCCCCGCCGGGATGCCGAATCGGCGTCGGACTTCCTGGCCATCGTCTTGATCCAGAACGTGGATGAGGTCCACTCCGCTGTAAAGAACACGCATCCGTTCAGGCAGGACCTCGCCGGCCTCCAACGACTGCTGAATCCTTCGGGACACCGGAAGCACGAGATCCGGCCGGTCCAGTTCGTAGCGCCGGGCCTTTGACGGCTCAATCTCTTGTCGCACGTGCGCGACGATCGGAACTCCCAATCCGGCAGCGGCACGCAGCGTTTGCGGGACCCACCAGATGTCGTTGACGTGAAGCAGCATGGGGCGCTCCGCCACGATGACTTCGCGGAGACATCGGATGGCCGACGCTCGCTTCGGATACGCAAAGAGCTTGCGCCAAGGCGGCAAGGGGGCTCCTCGCGCGGCGATCCCGCGACGCGCGAACTCCTCCGCGAGAGGCCCCCGGTCCGGGCAGACGACGAGGGGTCGGTACCCCCATCGCGGCAGCCGGTCCAAGATCACCAGCAACTCGCGCTCGGCCCCGCCGATCTCGGTGATGCCGTGGACGAACAGAACGGTCCCTTTCATGATCCCACAGCCCCAATAGGTTTTCGAATGGCCCCCACTCGAAAATTGAACATGACCGTGGGGCGGTCAACCTCACCTGCAAATTCGGGGAAGGCATCATTCCAATCGGTGTCATCCGACAGCAAGATCCCTCCCTCCCGAAGATACGGCCAGGCGATCCGGTATTCAAACATCATGTGGTCGTATGTATGCAAGCTGTCATGAATGAAGATGTCAAAGGGTCCCAGTGTCGGCAGCAACTTGGGGAGCAGCTCCTTGGCATCCCCCAAATGAAGCTGCCAGCGTGCCCGGAGGCCAGGAGGCACCAGCCAGCCCGTTTGGCGTCCCTCAGGAAGCACGTCAGACTGGCGAGCTCCGCCTGGAACAAGTTCGACGTCCTGGCTCGGCAGGTCGATGGAATGGAGAGTGCCGCGCCCATTTCGTTCCAGGGCGAGGAGCAGAAACCGCGATGAAAAGCCGTCACACACGCCGGTTTCGACCACCAAATCCGGTTGCACCAAACGAACGAGCCCGTAATACACGATGGGATGCATCGGCATGCCGGCCCAGCCGTTGACCTCCTGAAACAACGGTTCCTCGCACTCCAATTCGTAAAAGACCGTCTCGACCTGGTTCACATCCTTCCCCGTCAGCTCGGCCATTTTCCCGAATCGTCCGACATAGTCGCACCAGTGCTGCCGCAATAGCCTCCACTTGGTCGGGTGCCGATAGAAAAACCTGGCGGCGAATGGAAGAAACGATCGAGTGATCAGCGCTGCACGCATTGAAGTACGACCCGTTGCTTGACGGCTTCCCAAACCTCCTCAAGCGTGATCAGCCGCATGCAGTTTTGCTCCCCTCGAAAACAGTCCGGATGAAAGCAAGCATGGCAGTCCAGCCCCTTGTAAAACGTGCGGTGGCCCTCTCCCCACGGTCCCCAGACAGCCGGGTCCGACGGCCCAAAGAGCCCGATCACCGGAACTCCACGTGCCGCTGCCATGTGCATGGGCCCGTTATCGTTGGTCACCATAAGCGTAGCATGCTCCAGAACCGCCCCGAGTTCTTGGAGCCCCGTTCGCCCGACCAGGTTCAGGGACGGCGTGTTCATGGCCCCGGCGATCCGATCCACTACACTTCGCTCAGGCTCCCCGCCAAGGAACAGGGCTTGGGCTAGAGTCTCGGTCTGAATGCGGTCGGCGAGCGCCGCGAACCGCTCGGCCGGCCAGGACTTGAACCACCAGCGGGCTCCGGGATGCAAACAGACCAGCGGCCGCGTGCCGTCGATGCCTGCCTCTTGAAGCAGGCGCTCCGCAACACGACGGGCCTCGGGGTCAACGGTGAGGATCGGCGCAGGCGGCGAGCCGGTAAGACCCAACGCCTCCGTCGCGGCCAAATGATAGCGGCTGGTATGCATGGCGAACCGGTCGGCCTCGATGACCCTGGTGTAGAGCCAGCCCCGCCATCGTCCCTCGCTGTTATAGCCGAGCCGAGCCGGCGCGCCCGACAGTCTACTCACGAGCGCGGACCGGTCGCCGTCGGTCAGGTCTATCACGAGATCGAACCTCCGATCCCGAATTTCACGCACAAAGCGCCACTGACGGGCCATGCTCCCGCGCTTCAGGATCAGCACCTCATCGAGCGCCGGATGGCCCCTCACCACTTCTTCGGTGCCCTGGTTCACGAGCATGGCAAGGTGGGCCTTCGGGAAGCCTTCCCGCAACCGGCTCAGGACCGGCGTCGCAAGCAGGACATCCCCCACGTAACGGAGCTTAATGACCAGGATCCGATCAGGAGTCAGCGCCGACATCAGCGTGCGATCATCGGCAGGAGGCGATGCCTTTCAACCGGGCTAGGTCGTCTTCGACCATTTCCTGAACCAGTTCCGTGAACGTCACGCCGTAGGTCCAGCCCAGTTTCTGTCTGGCTTTGGTGGTATCCCCGAGCAGCGTTTCCACATCGGCAGGCCTGAAGAACTGGGGATCCACGACCACATGATCCCGGTAGTCGAGGCCCAGGTGCGCGAAGGCCGCCTCGGCGAACTCCCGCACCGAATGCTGGACCCCGGATGCGATGACGTAGTCTTCCGGCTCGTCCTGCTGCAGCATCACCCACATGGCCCGTACGTATTCGCGCGCGTGGCCCCAGTCGCGCCGCGCATCCAAGTTGCCGAGCCTGACTTCCTTGGCGAGGCCGAGCTTGATCCGCGCGGCGTGGGAGGTGATCTTCCGCGTGACGAACTCGAATCCCCGGCGCGGAGACTCATGATTATACAGGATGCCGCAGCAAGCCCGGATGCCGTAGGCTTCCCGGTAGTTCCGCGTCAGGTGGAACCCGCCCACTTTCGAGATGCCGTAAGCGGAACGGGGATGAAAGGGGGTTTCCTCCGTCTGGGGCATCTGCGCCACTTTGCCGAACATCTCGCTCGAGGCGGCAAAGTAGAACCGGCAGTCCGGCGCGCAGTCGCGCAAGGCGGCCAGCACGTAATGCGTGCCGTTGATGTTGGCGTTGAGCGTGGAAAATTCATCCTCAAAGGAATAGGCGACGAAGCTCTGGGCGGCCAGGTGATAACACTCATCGGGTTGGACCGCCCGGAACACCCGGTAGATGCTGGGCAAGCTCTCTAGGGAGGCGGCGTGCAGCTGGAGGCGGTCCTTGAGATGCAGGATGCGCCAGAGCCGGTGTTCCGGGTCCTCGATTGCCACCCGCCTGACGATCCCGTGCACTTCGTAGCCCTTGTCGAGCAAAAATTCCGCCAGGTACGAGCCATCCTGCCCGGTAATGCCGGTGATCAAGGCGCGCTTCATGCGGTTTTCCCCGGTACCAAGTCCTGGTACACCCGGAGCAGGTCCCGAGCCGAACGTTCCCAAGAATACGCCTTGGCGCGGAGCGCGCCCCGCCGCCGGAGGTCCTCACGCAACCCGCCGTCTTCCACGACCTGCATCATAGCTGAGGCCATCGCCTCCACATCGGTCGGATCTATCAACAAGGCCGCATCGCCGACCACTTCGGGCAGGGCGGCGGCATTCGAACACACGACCGGCGCGCCGCAGGCCATCGCCTCCAGCGCCGGCATGCCGAAGCCCTCGTACAAAGAAGGAAACACAAACAGGGCGCAGTGGGCATAAAGGGCGAGCAAGTCCCCCAGCGGCACATATCCGGGAAAGATAACCGCAGCCTCAAGCCCCGCACGGCGGACGGCCGCGCGGATCGCCTCAGCGCCGCGGTCCATGCCGCCGACCACTACGAGGTTGACGGACTCTCGCAACCCTTTCGCGCGTCCGAAGGCCTCGATGAGAAGAGCGATGTTCTTCCGCGGCTCGGCTCCTCCTCCGGAGAGGACGAACCGGCCTCGACGGATCCCATACTTTGCCTTCACCGCCGCCCCCGCAGCCGGATCGCCAACCGGATAAAACTCAGCGCCGACGGCCGGGCTCACGATGGCGACCCGCTCCCGTGGGACTCCATACAACTCCATGATGTCGCGCGCCGAGTTCTCGGAGATCGTCATCACCCGGGACGCTCGGCGCGCGGTCCGCCCGGTGCGCAAGAACGACCGCTTTTGCCCTAAGACTTTCCGGGAAGGTAGCGGCAGCCTATCCAGGGCCAAATCATAGATTGTGACGATCCCTCCGTAGCGACCCCAGCCGCGCAGCTTGAAGTTCAATCCGTGGAAGAGGTCCACCCGGTCCCACCGGGCCCGTAGTCGCATCAGGAACGAAGGGCACCTGACGATTCGTACATGTGGGTGGACACCGAAGACCGCGCTCCTGTCCTCCGGTAACGGCTGAGGGGTGTAGAGGAGGTACTCATGCTCGGGGGCCACCCGGACCAGCGCCGTAAGGAGGTGTAGGACGTACGTGCCGATGCCGGCCCGGTTGCGGACCAGAGGGCTGACATCCAGTGCAATACGCATCTCCTTACCACGAAATCCCCCTCACCTTTCGCCTCTCCCCGGTACCCATTGCTCCTCCCATTGCAATGGGTGTTGGGAGAGGGCAGGGTGAGGGGTCGGCGTTCTTCGCAGAATGGTCGCGGGAATCACGCCTTGGCCCATCGAATGTTCGTACCGGACGGCCGGGGCCGCCGTGTTGTAGGGGATGCCCAGCTTGGCCCGCACATCGGCCTCCAGCCAGTCGCGCAGCCGCACCAATTCCTGCGCATTCAGGTGGTCGGTGTAGACGTACGACGTGTACTCGCCTGGAATCCCTTTGTAGTATTCGGCCACTTCGCGATAGTCCACCTCCAGGCTGTGCAGCCGGTCGCCGCTCTTGGGATACGTATAGGTCCAGACACCCGGCTTGGTCTCAACCGCCTCGTCGAAGTACGGGGTCCCCGGATAGGTGGTGATCACGGTGGCGTCAAAGTCATCAGGTTTGACCGCCAGCAGCCAATCGCGGGTCGCCTTCACTGTTTCTTCCGATTCACCGGGGTGCCCGACCGACATCAGCGCCTTGACCTTCAGATTGTGCCGCTTGGCGATCTCCATGCAGTTGGTATTGTCCTCCTGAGCGGCCTTTTTCTGGATATTGGTGAGAATGCGTTCGTGGCCCGACTCGAACCCCACCAAGATCCATCGGAACCCAGCCCGGTACATTGCCGCGGCCTGCTGGTCCGTGAACAGCTCGGCCTTGATGAACCCCCGAAGCCTGAACTCCACACCCAGGTCTTGCTGGGTCTTGGCAATCAGATCCATCAGCTCCACGATCTTCGGGTTGACGTTCAATTCATCGTCATAGAGCATGAACCCGGTTACGCCATAGGTCTTATAGAGCTGGACCATCTCCTCGACGATATTCTCGGAGGTCCGCATCCGGACCCGGCGCAAGAAGGGGCTCATCCGGCCGCCGCAGAACCCGCAGCCGAAGGGACAACCTAACTGAGCGATCATGGAAAGGGCCCGTACGCCGTCAATGGTGTAATGGTAGCGATCCACATCCACCAAGTGCCG
>CAZITU010000073.1:0-3676 GCA_964542245.1 uncultured Nitrospirales bacterium
CGTGCTCGGGCGGGTACACCACGTCAAGCCCGCACCCCAGCACGGCGATGGTCCGCCCGCCCGCCGCCAGCGCTCCGCGATGGGCGGCCGCGTCAATTCCGCGGGCCATCCCGCTGACGATGGTGCACCCGAGTCCGGCCAGGTCCCGCGCGAGGGCCTCGGTGATTCGGAGTCCGTAAGGCGTGGCCTGGCGTGCGCCGACAATGGCGACCGCCAGCCTATCTGAAGGCTCGATGACGCCGTCGCAATACAGAACAGGCGGCGGATCGTGGATGGCGCGCAGCCACGCCGGATACCGCTCGTCCTCGATGGGAACGACTTGACTTTTGCACCCACCCGCCCCAGGCGCGCCGAGACGCGCCCCTTCCCGTGCCTGAGCTATTGTCACGCTCGGTTTCATGCTCCGTGTCTGTCCTGGGGGTATACAGACGTTGTGTCGACTACGCCTTCACCATAGCCAACGGTACGGTGTCCCGTCAAGGGCACAATCCGTTTCCCGACTCATGGAGTAATCCCAATGATGATGAGCGGAACCGCCGGAACGCCACGGCCCTGTCGCACTACGTTGTAAAACTCGCCTTCGTAGTACGCGACTCCTGAGCTCATCTGGGATTGGAGAGACTTCATCGGGAGAATTTCAACTCCGACGTCGATGTGATCCCCAACGTAGAAGGCGAGATGTTTCACAAAAAGGTCGTATGCGACAAATGAGTATTTCCCGAATTGAACTTCGATCGCCACGCGGTCCTTCACAAAGTCTGTTTGGTTGTAGCTGAAGATCGGGATTTCCCCCGCAGCAACAATCTCCTTTTTCTGTTGCTCAGGAGGCAGAGTAAGCGTCTTTCGAATTAGCTTCTCGCTTTTCGTTACCCAGTAGCTGACACGGCTTTCCTGCCAGTTCTTTGCCCGAAGCAGTTTCTTGAAGGCGGCGTTCATGCCAATCGGACTGTAAAGAAGCTCCCCTTTCATTGTCTTCTCCTTAGACACCTTGGTCTTGCATTGCTCAGCATCCACGGATGAAATCACCGTTTGGATTTCGCGCCAGAGAGATCGCTTATGAACGAGGAGGAATTCCAGGCCGTTCAAGTGGGAGTACGTCTCAACAATTTTCATGAAGTTCTGTACTGTTGTTTTTGTCTCGATTTTACAAAAAGTGCCATTTGAATCTTGTCTTGTTTTTTGATCCACGGGGCGATTCTGAGACTATTGCCAGCCTCGACCGGGTCATAAACAGGCTTGTTCAGTGGACGTGTACGTAAGGTTCCTGCAAGCTCTTGCTTTACCCGGTCTTCTGCCATGCGGACATACCTGGAAACAGTCTCCGCTCCGGCTCCCCTGCGACCGTGACGAATGGCAGCAATAATGGATGTGCCTGTGCCGAGGAACGGATCAAATACCCAATCTCCTTCACGGGTCATTGAAAGAACCAAACGCTCGATCAACTCCACAGGAAACTGACATGGATGTCCTGTTTTCTCCACGTGATTGCTCTTGACGTTGGGTATAACCCAAAGGTCTCCGGGATTCTTTCCAAGGGGGTTGCATGAGTACTTGCCTGCATTGGGTCCTTTGAAGTGCTTCTTTCCCGGATATTTCTGGGGCACTCGAACAGGGTCCAGATTGAAAACATAGTCGTCGGTTTTCGTAAACCAGATAATGGCTTCATATCTCCCGGAGAACCTGCGGTTGCAATGCAACCCATGTTCAAAATGCCATACGATCCTGTTGCGCATCTTGAGGCCAAGCCTTAAGAAGATCGGATAAAGCACTGTGTCCAATGGGATGATAGATCCATCATCTACATAGTTACCAACTTGCCAACAGATGCTCCCGCGTGGAGCTAAACACCTAGCGCATTCTTCAATGACTGAGGCCTGCTGCTCCAGGTAGGTTTCCAGTTTAAGTTTCTGCTCGTATTCCTTGCCGATGTTATAAGGCGGTGATGTGACGACGAGCTGTAGAGACTTAGCAGGTATGGTTTTCAGCAAATCCAAGCAATTGCCTGGATAAACCACGATGTGTTCAGAGGAGGTGTATCTCTTGGCTATGCGGTGTGTTGCGAACATGCCAACTATACCCTAGAGCATCACGATGTCGTACTGCTCGATATGCAGGGTCGGGTCCGGTTTGACGAGGACCTTGACCCCGCACTCGCGCTCCAATTCGGCGAGGGAAGAGGCCTCTTCATCTTCCAGCACCGTCGCGACGTTGGGGTGGGCGCCGACGACAACGGTATGCTCGTCGGGCATGGGTTCCAGACGCCGGATGTCGCGGAACAGCTCGTAGCAGATCGTCGTGGGGTCCTTGGTATAGGCTCGCCCCTCGCAGTAGTGGCAGGGCTCGGAGAGCGCGCGGTAGAGATCTTCCCGCACGCGTTCGCGCGACATCTCGACCAGGCCCAATTCCGAAATCCTCAAGATGCGGGTCCGAGCCTTGTCGTGCGCCAGCACGTCGGTGAGCGCCTGGAAGACTTTATCCCGGTTGCGCTCGCGCTCCATGTCGATGAAGTCGATGATGATGATCCCGCCGATGCTCCGCAACTTGATCTGGTAGGCGATCTCCTTGACGGCCTCCAGGTTCGTCTTGACGATGGTTTCCTCCAGGTCGCGTTTGCCGACAAAGCGGCCCGTGTTGACGTCGATGACGGTCATGGCCTCCGTGTGGTCAATCACGATGTGCCCGCCGGACTTGAGCCAGACCTTGCGCGCCATCGCTTTGGCGATCTCCGATTCGAGATCGAAGTGATCGAAGATCGGCTCCTCCTTGTTGTAGAGATGGATGCGGGAAAGCTGGCCGGGGAGGTAGCGGTGCACGAACTCGCGGATGGTCTCATAGTCGGACTTGGAATCAACCCACAGGTGTTGCACGTCTTTAGTGAAATGGTCCCGGACGGTCCGGAAGATGAGATCCAGGTCGCTGTGCAAGAGCGCCGGGGCCTTCAGGCGGCTCTTCTTCTCTAAGATTTCCTCCCACGAGGCCTGGAGGAATTCGACGTCCGAGCGGAGTTCCTCGTCCGACACTCCTTCGCTGACGGTCCGGACGATGTAACCGGACCCCGGCTCGCGGAGCTTCTGCATGAGCTGCTTGAGGCGGGCGCGCTCCTCCTCCTTCTCGATCCGGCGCGAGATGCCGATGTGTTCGACATTGGGCATGAACACGAGGTAGCGGCCCGGCAGTGAGATGTACGCCGTTACGCGCGAGCCCTTGGTGCCGATCGGGCCCTTGGTGACCTGGACCATGAGTTCTTGGCCCTCCTCCAGGAGTTCCTCGATCGGTTTGGAGCCGTGCCGGCTGGTCTTCGGGACTTCGGAAGCTTTCTCGTCCATCTCCACAAGAGCCTCGCCCATGTCGCCTTCGCCGGTGAGTTCCGAGACGTGCATGAACGCAGCCTTGTCCTGCCCGATGTCGACGAAGGCCGCCTGCAGGCCCGGCAGGACTTTGACGACCTTGCCCTTGTACACGTTCCCGACGAAGTCCCGTTGCTTGAGCCGGTCGATATAGAGGTCCGTCAGGACCTTTCTGTCAAGGACCGCCACGCGGGTTTCTTCCCGCGCCACATTGATGATGATATCCGAGCCCATGCCCACTCCTTGGCAGGCCGGTGTACCGGGTGCGGTGTTCGGTCATGTGCGTTTCCCTTCGCCCGTTAGACCCGCCCGCCGTCAAAAGGTTAAAA
>CAZITU010000073.1:3776-14042 GCA_964542245.1 uncultured Nitrospirales bacterium
CGTCGTTTCACGTTTAACAAAAGGCCCAATGCCGCCATCGAAGTCACTGTGGTGGTCCCGCCGTAACTCATCAATGGGAGGGGGATGCCGACGATCGGGAAGAGTCCCATGGTCATGCCCGCATTGACCGTGAGGCAGAAACCCAGCATCGAGAGAATGCCCGCTCCCAGCAACAGGCCCAGTGTGTCCTTGGCCTTGAACGCAATCTCGGCGGCGAGGAAAATCAGGACCGCGAACAGCGCGAAGAGGACGAGAGCGCCGATGAGCCCCCATTGCTCGGCGAACACGGCGAAGACGAAATCCGTATGCCCTTCCGGTAGAAACTTGAGTCGGCTTTGGGTGGCCTCGTCAAGGCCTTTGCCGAAGAGCCCGCCCGACCCGATCGCGATCTGTGATTGGAGGGCATGATAGCCCTTGCCCGCCGGGTCCGTCGCTGGATTCCAAAAGGTCAGGATACGCTCGCGCTGGTATTCATGCAGCGAGGTCCAGAAGAGTTCCCAGATGAAGGGGAACAACATGGACGTGAAGAGGACGCCCAAGCCGAGTGCCCTGCCGTGGAGGCCGGCCACCAGGACCATCGAGAGGTAGATGAAGGTGAAGCTCATGGCGGTTCCAAGGTCCGGTTGTTTCAGAATCAACAGGAGTCCGGGGGCCGTGAGCAGCCCCGGGACGATGACCCGCTGAAGCCATCCGGGCCGCTGTCCGTCGGCGAAATATTTGGCTAGGACGAGCACCAGGACCAGTTTGGCCATTTCAGACGGCTGGAAGGCGAAAGGACCCAGTGCGAACCAACGTTGCGCGCCCCGGCTCGAGCGGCCCATGATGAGGACCAGCGCCAAGAGGACGAGCGTGAGCCCGTACAGGAGATAAGCGTGTCGGGCGAGCGCGTGATAGTCAATGGCCAGGGCTCCCAGGAACGCCACGACTCCCACCAGGATCCAGACTGCCTGTTTGGCATAGAAGGGGACGTGCCCGGACGGCTCTACGTCGCGCGTGACGCTGTATATGGACATCACCCCCAGCAAGAGGATGCCCAGCGACACGAGGAAGAACCGCCACTCAAAGTTGTCCGGGGTCCTGCTGTCGATCACGGGCTGCCGGTTCCTTCTGATAGTCGCTCAGGTATGCTTCGATCAAGACCTTGGCAAGCGGGGCGGCGAACGCGCCCCCGTGTCCGGTGTTCTCCACGAGCACGGCCACCGCGATTTTCGGGCTCTCGGTCGGCGCGTAGGCCACGAACCAGGCGTGGTCGCGAAACTGCTTGGGTATCGTTTCGCGTCCTGTCGTCAGGCCGGGACGGGCTGCGACGGTCTGAGCCGTCCCCGTCTTACCGGCGATCTCCACGATGGTTGAGCGGGCACGGCCCCCCGTGCCGTGCAGGACGACTCCTTGCAGGGCCGCTTGCAAGATCGAGAAGGAGCTGTCCCGGAGTGGGACGACGCCGCGCTCTTCCAAAGGGATCTCCCGTACCCTACCGGTCGTTCGTTCGCGGATCCCCAGTACCAAACGCGGCTTGTACAGGATCCCGCCGTTGGCGACGGCCGATATGGCGGTGACCATCTGGAGCGGCGTGACGGTGATGTACCCTTGCCCGATGGCTGCCGAGATTGTCTCGCCGGGGTACCACGGTTCTTTCCTGACTCGTTGCTTCCATTGGGTGGACGGAACGGTTCCGAAGCGCTCCGACTGCAATTCGATGCCGCTGGGTTGCCCCAGGCCATACTGCTTGGCCATCTCCGCGATGGCGTCGATCCCGAGACGATTGCCCAGGGTGTAGAAATACACGTCGCACGAGTGGACGATCGCCTGGTACATGTTCATGGACCCATGCCCGCCCTTCTTCCAGTCGCGAAAGACGTGATTGCCGAACGGAAAGGTGCCGGTGCAACGGACCTTCGTCTCGGGCGACCATTTATCCGACTCGAGGGCGGCCGACGCCACGATGATCTTAAAGGTGGAACCGGGCGGGTATTGACCCTGGACCGCCCGATTGGTCAACGGGTGGCGCGCGTCCTTCGCGATCTGCTCCCACGACGCGCCGGACATGCCTCGTGAGAGAATGTTGGGGTCGAAGGCGGGGCTGCTCGCCATGGCGAGGACGTCCCCGTTTGCGGGATCCAAGGCGACGATGGCGCCGTTCTCCTCGCCCAGAAGCGATTCGGCAAGGCGTTGGAGGCGTAGGTCGAGGCTGAGGTACACGTCGTTCCCCGGGGTCTGTTCGGCCACCGCCAGGGTTTTCCGCTCGTTCCCTCGCGCGTCCACTTCGATGGTCTTTCGTCCGGCCATGCCCCGGATCGCGCGATCGTACATCTTCTCCACGCCAGTCTTGCCTGCGATGCTTCCCTGGATGAGATCGGCGAAGGCCGGCTCGTCCTGTTGCTCGGGCGAGACTTCCCCCACATAACCCAGAACGTGACTTGCGAGGACGCCATAGAGGTAGTTACGTTGGGATTCCGCTTGAATCTGTAACCCGGGCAGGTCCAGGCGATGCCCCTCGATCAACGCGGCTTCCCGCAAGGTCAGACCGGCTTTCAGCAGGATCGGGACATAGGACTTGGCCTGCTGGGCCAGCCGCTTTCTCGTCTCCTGTCGAGGGAGTCCGATCAGGCCTTCCAGTGTAGCGGCCAGGCCCTCCCGGTCCCGGATGTCCTCCAATGTGAGGTAGAGGTTGAAGCTGGGTACGTTGTTGGCGAGCAGCTCGCCGTGGCGGTCGAAAATTAGCCCCCGGGCCGGTTTGAGGTCCAGCGTCCGGACTCGGTTTTGTTCCGAGAGGTCCCGATAGTACGAGCCCTTGACGACCTGGAGGAACCAGAGTCGTGACGAGAGCAGGAGGAGGCCCAACAAGAGCCCCAGGCGCAAGTACAACAACCGGCGTTGAAGGTTCCTGAAGTCCTCGTGCTGGGTAGTGAACTTACTCATAGGTGATCGCGGTGAGCGGGGCTCGGTCCGGTGCCCAGCGTTGGATGAGTTTGAGGAGGGCGACCCCGAGGACGGCGTCGTAGCAGGCCTGCGGGAGGATGATCCCACGGGCGGCCGCGAAGAAGTCGGGACCGGCGCCAGCCAGGGACTTCAACAGGAACATGACCGCCCCCGAAAAAATCGAGAGGGCGAACAGGAGCCCCAACGCAAACGGCAACGTGAGATTGACGAGATTCCGACTGGCCAGCCCGGCCAACAGGCCGATGACGGGCTTGAGGCAGAGGTTGCCCCAGTTCGCGCTGCCCGACAGAAGGTCTTGGGTGAATCCGAGCGCGATCCCCATCCCGATCGCTTCCCTCTCCCCGATGTGCAGCCCGATCACGCAGACGGCGACCAGAGCCAGATCGGGGCGGACACCCCCGATGCTGATCCAGTCGAACAGGACGACTTGGAGCGGGACGACGAGCAGGATCAGCGCGGTGTAGGTGAGGGCCCTCACCGCGTCTCCCCCGCATCGCGTCTGTCGGGAGGCGTCGGCCGTAAGGGGAAGGGGTTGGCTGGCAGGTCGGAGGTCTCCCGCGGGGTGGTGATGATCAAGACCTCTTCAAGTTTGACGAAGTCGGCAGACGGTTCGATCTCGGCGGACAGGAAGAGCTCGGCTTCACGACGCTCGATCCTCGTGATGTGACCGATCGGCAGCCCGCGTGGAAAGCCCCCCGCCAATCCAGACGTGATCACTTGGTCGCCGACCTTCACCGTTGAGAGGAGGGGGAGGTATTTGATCCGGGTGAGGCCCTTCTCGGTCCCCTCCACGATCCCCTCGTCCCGTGTGCCTTGAACCAGGCCCGTCACCGCGTTGGTCCGGTCGATGATCAGCAGCACGATCGCGAGGTAGTCATAGACTTTCACGATCCGGCCGACGGCCCCGGCCGGTGTCATTACCCCCATGTCGGTGGCCAGGCCCTCTTTTCGCCCCTTGTTGATGACGATGCTGCGGTACCAGTTGGTGGGATCCCGGCCCACCACCCGGGCGGCGACCGTGGGGAAGGGGATCACCGCACGGAGGCGCAACAAGGCGCGCAGCCGGTCGGTCTCGGCGGCCATCTCGCGCAGTTGGGCGTTGTCCATCCGCAGGCGCCCAAGCTCCTGGCGTATGGCCCGGTTCTCCTCCCGCACATGGCGCAGGGTGAGGTAGCGGTTCCGGATGGTCTCGATCGCTTGGTTCAGCGCGTCCACGGCGCGCAAGGGAAGGGCGATCGCGGACGCCAGGGGGCGGCCGATGGTTTGCAAGGGGCTCTGGCGGGATTCCGGAAAGATGAGGAGTGCGGCGGCGAGGACGGCGAGAAGAAGGAGGACGGCCCGCTTGCTACCCGTCATGGAATGCAACGATATCATGGCACCGGCGGGGCCGCCGCGTTACCGCGAGCTGCTGTACTGGGACATCACGCTGATTTTTCTCAACAGGTCCAGTTCGTCGAGGATCTTTCCCACGCCCAGCACCACCGACGTGAGCGGATCGTCCACGGTGATGATCGGCAGGCCCGTCTCCTCCCGCAGGCGCGTATCCATCCCCCGGAGCATCGAGCCCCCACCCGTCAGCACGATTCCGCAATCGATGATGTCACCGGCCAGTTCAGGCGGCGTATTCTCAAGCGCCACCTTGATGGCATTGACGATGGTGCTGATTGTTTCCAGCAGGGCCTCCCGGATCTCGGCGTCGTCCAGCACGAGGGTCCGGGGAATCCCGGAGATCAGGTCGCGGCCCTTCACCATCAGTGTCTTCTTCTCTTCGAACGGGTACGCGGACCCGATTTCGACTTTGATCCGCTCGGCCATGTGGTCGCCGATGAGGAGGTTATATTTTTTCTTCACGTAGCTCATGATGGCATCGTCCATTCGGTCACCCGCCACCTTGACGGATTCGCTGTAGACGATTCCGCCGAGGGAAAGCACGGCGATGTCGGTGGTGCCGCCGCCGATGTCCACCACCATGTTGCCCGAGGGCTCCGTGATCGGGAGGCCGGCCCCGATGGCAGCCGCGACCGGCTCCTCGATCAGGTAGACCTCGCGGGCGCCGGCCAGTTCCGCCGAGTCACGGACCGCGCGTTGCTCCACCTGCGTGATTCGGGAGGGTACGCCAATGATGATGCGGGGCCGCACGAAGGTGCTGCGGTTGTGCGCCTTCGTGATGAAGTGGCGGAGCATCTTCTCGGCCATCTCGAAGTCGGCGATCACGCCCTCCTTCATGGGGCGGATCGCCAAGATGTTGCCCGGGGTCCGCCCCAGCATCTTCTTGGCTTCGGTGCCGACAGCCAGGACTTTTTCGGTCTTTTTCTCTATCGCCACGACCGACGGCTCGTTCAGGACGATCCCTCGTCCGCGGACGTACACCAGCGTGGTGGCCGTGCCGAGGTCAATAGCCAAGTCGTTCGAGAACCAGCCGAGGACGTCTGCCGTCACGCTCACGAAAAATTCTCCTTAAGACCGTGCATCAAGATCGAAGATGCTCTCTTCCACCACCTGCGTATGGGCCAACTCATCGCCGATGCGAAGCCCACGCTCGTTTCCGATGATCAGCAGGGCCTCGATGCCAACGACAGCCGCCGCGCCTAGCCACCCGATGTAGGGAATTTGCCAGACCAGGTAGCCTGCTGCGAGAGGGGCGTTCCGGATGATCGAATCCTTGAACCCGGCGCCGGCGTGCAATTCCGGTACCCACGCCTGGAGCCCGACCAGGCGCTTGCCAATGCTGCGACCGGAAAAGCCGTCAGCGACGATCACGTACCAGAGGCCCGCCCAGAAACCGTAAGGAGGCGCCAGTTCCCCTACCCCCAACACGATCAAAAGGTCCAATGACTTGGCGATAAAACGGTTGAGAACCGCTGCCTTGGGATAAAGTTGAGCATATACGCGCGCCGCTTCTCCCTCAAGGATGCTCCTGGTTTCCGGCAAGTGTCCTGCCCTCGCGCTCGGGTTGAATTCTAACAAACACTCACTGGAAAGACAAATAGTTGTGGCGCGTTGCGTTTCACGACATGCGTTCGCTACAATATGTCGTCTGTTACAGGACGCGGTCGAAATGCTGAAGATCATCCGAGAGAGCGCGATTGAACGTCCGTGGTTTTACCGGACCATTATGGTGCTGATTGCCGTCGTCTTTGTCGTGAGCATGGGATGGTGGGGGTTTGAGGAGAATAAAGAGGATGTGATCGTCCAGGTTGGGAACGACCGCGTGTCACGGGATGAATACCAGCGCGCGTATCAGAATACGTACCGCTTCTACAAAGATATCATGCCGGGCGAGTTGCCGGAAGAACGGCTCAAGCAAATGGTGATTGATCAGCTCATCGAGAGCCGCCTCTGGATGCAGGCTGCCAAGGAAATGGGCGTGCTCGTCACCGCCACCGAGCTGCGGGACTCAATAGTGAAGATCCCGGCTTTTCAAAACAACGGGAAGTTCGAGCCGGAGCAATACAAGCGTGTCCTGGCTGCGAATCGCCTAACGCCCGAGATGTTCGAGATCGCCCATAAGGCGGATCTCATGCGGGAGAAGGCGCGGATGCTGGTCCGGGAATCGGTCGTTCCCACGGCGGACGAACTGGCCGAGGCCCAGGTGATGGTGGCCAGCCAACTGATGCCGAAGATCCCCATGGCGGAACGGGCTGCTCCGCCGCTTGAGCGTGCGCTGCAGGCGGTCCTGACTCAAAAGCAGGAGCGAGCGGTGCGGGCTTACCAGGAGGCGCTCAAGGCCAAAACCAGGGTCAGCGTTCGCCGGGAGCTCATGTAGGGGGATCATGGCCACGAAGTCAGGCGGAGGGGGGCCGAGCCGGGCGCGGAGTTTGGCGTTGATGGCCAAGGATATTATGGAAGGGTACGTAGCCTTGAATCCCCTGGTGCTGAAGAAATTTGACGCCGCCTCATATAAGGAGATGTATCAGCACCTTCGCAAGCTGCAAAATGCAATTCGGACGGAGGGGGTGACTCTCTCCGACCAGGAGGGCCTTCGGAATCGCAACCAGCGGCTGCAACGCATGCACCAGGCGATCTCGGTCCTCGAAAATCAAGCGAGACTGCAAAAGATCATCTTAGCCTGACCAACGCGCCCCTCGGCCTTAGGCGGTACCGGCCGGGCCGTTTGATTCGTCAGGTTCGAAGGCCGACCGCCTGGCGTCTTGGATGCCCAGTCCTAGGAGTTCTCTCTCATCGGCCAGCGTCAGGGCGTGCCTGCAGCATTCCATGTGTTGAAGACCCCGGCCGCCGTCCATGATCATCAGGCGGATGCCGCACGAACTCGGATAGCTTTTCTTCTCGTCTATGATAAAGCCGACGCCCTTGTGACCAATCTTCCGTCCGCCCTTCTTGATCCGTTCCGGAACAATATCCTCTTCGGTCAGTTCATGCCCGCAGCAGAGAATCTTTTGGAAGCCGCCGCCGCCGCTCATGACCTTGACCACCAGCCCGCAACTGTCGGGAAACCGCTTGTATTCGTCGAGGATGTCGCCCTTCTTCAACGCCATGGATCGTCCCTTCGTGAGCGTGGGGAGGTCAGTCTACCGTAGAGGTGAACCCGTGGCAAGAGAGTTAGGTGGGGCGGGGGGGCGCGTTGCGCTGCTGTGGATTGTCTGAGAGTACTCTAGCGTGCTCAATTGTGCTAGCCTTCTGAAGAGGTCCTAACCAATTGAAAACAATTCTCATCGCGGATGATGACCAGGATGTAAGAGCCTGCATTGCCATGAGGTTCGTGCGGAATCCCCACTTCCGTATCTTGGAGGCTGGCAGCGGACAGGACGCGCTGGACCTGGCTCGACAAGAGCCTCCCGACGTGGTGATTCTTGACTGGGCAATGCCCGGCCTCAACGGAATCGAACTCCTGAAGGCGCTCCGAGAGAACCCGGCCACGGCAGGTACTCCTGTAATCATGATGACCGGCAAAGACGAGTCATCAGAGCTCGCACAAGCACGCGCGCTTGGCGTCCTCGCCTATTTTGTCAAGCCCTTCGACCTCGTGGAGTTGACGAAGAAAATTCAGGAGACACTCGCAAAGGAACGATGACGAAGGTGAGAGAGAACCCCGTACAGGCCTTTGTGCCGCACCCTCTTTTCCGGAATCCTCACGCGATGACGCTCTTTCCCCGTTACTGGCCGCGGCCTCGGGTGCTTATAGGAGTCCCCGCCGAAACCCGGTTGTTCGCGGTGGCCCCTGCGTCGCGGATACTGGGCTTCTGCCATTGGCAACCAGACCCCAAGCGCCATCCAGCCCTGATCCTGGTTCACGGGCTTGAAGGGTGCAGCGAATCGCATTACATGAGGGGCATCGCGAGCAAGGCATGGCGGGCGGGGTTCAACGTCGTCCGGCTGAACCAACGTAACTGTGGCGGGACGGAGCACCTGACCCTCACCCTATACGACAGCGGGCTCAGCGGGGACCTCCGTGCGGTCGCGATGGAGCTGGCCGCCCGCGACGGGATCGACGCCATCTGGCTCGCCGGCTATTCGATGGGCGGTAATCTGGCGCTTCGAATGGCCGGCGAGGAGGGGGCGGCCGGCCGGACCCTCAAGGGATCCATAAAGGGCGTTATGGCGGTGTGCCCCAACATTGACCCGGCGGCCTGCACGGAGGCCCTTCTGCAAAAGCGGAACTGGATCTATCACCGGCATTTCGTGAGAAGCTTACAGGCGCGCCTGCGAAGAAAGGCCGCCCTATTTCCCGGCAAGTTTGATCTTGCGCCATTGGCCGGTCTGCGGACGCTTCGCGAGTTCGACGAGGCGTACACCGCTCCGTACGGGGGATACGCGAGCGCGGACGACTACTATGAGCGGACCGGCGCCAGGCATGTGCTGGGAGCTATCGCGGTGCCGACTCTCATCATCGCGGCCCAAGACGATCCATTCATTCCCTATCGTATATTCGAGGTCCCCGCCATTCGGACGAATCCGTGGATTCGGCTGGTAGGGCCGACCCACGGGGGGCATTGTGGATTCATTGAGCGGCCCCGCCCGGACGAAGACTGGTACTGGGCCGAAAACAGGCTGCTGGAGTTTATAACCGCGGGACAGGCCTTCGGTGGTTCCTAGGCCTGTCTGTAAGAAAGGAGGCTTGACCATGAGGTTATTGACTGCGGTTGGTGTCCTGGGCATATCAGCCCTCTTGGTGGCGTGTGAGACCGCCAGTCCTCCCCTCGTCACGGCGGTCGGGGCTGCTGCTGCCGCCGCCAAGCACAATGCAGAGGGCATCGAGCACTTCAACATGGGCCATTGGGACGTCGCCAAAGGTCATTTCGAGGCCGCCATCAAGGCGGATCCCATGTTGGCCGAACCCCATTACAACCTTGCGCTCGCGTTGCACAATCTCGGCGTCCATGGGGAGGCGACGACTCACTTCAAGAAGGCTGTTGAACTGGGGCCGAGTAACCCCGCGATCACAAGGTCCAGGGTCTACCAGCACCATGTCGCCCCGACGCCGAGCGGCGGGGGCGGGTATGGCTTCGGTGGGGGCTATTAGAGGGGAGGTATGCCCATGAAGAGTGTCAACCACGCGGAAGGAAAATTTTGGATAACCTCTCGAGATGTCCCAATGAAGATGCTCTTCGACGAAGCGCTGAAGGACTTCCGCCAGGCTCTGACCGATCGAGGGGTGTACAAGAAAGATCATCAGAACTTGGAGCGGGCGTATAACGGAGCAAGGGATTTCGTGGATTTCCTGCT
Organism: uncultured Nitrospirales bacterium; assembly: GCA_964542245.1. Taxonomy (GTDB): domain Bacteria; phylum Nitrospirota; class Nitrospiria; order Nitrospirales; family NS-4; genus CAZITU01. The sequence goes on from CAZITU010000073.1 coordinate 13,401, forward strand.
GGATGGACCATGGGCATTGGAAAAGGGACGACGGCGGCCAAAGTCAACGTAGGAGGCTCCCATGACCAGGTCGAAATGGATCACCCGCGCATTGCTCCTTGCCTGCGTGCTGATTGCTCCGACGCCCGGTTCAGCCCAGGCGCCGAAGCCCAACCAGGAGATCACCAAACTCACTGATGATGTCTATGTCTTCCGGGATCGCGCACACAAAGCCCTCTTCATCACGACACCGGAAGGCGTCCTCGTGACCGACCCGATCAGCGTGGAGGCAGCGACATGGTTGAAGGCCGAGATCAAAAAGCTGACGAACAAGCCGATCCGCTATGTCATTTACAGCCATGACCACGCGGATCACATCACGGGGGGCACGGTGTTCGCCGATACGGCCACCTTCATCAGTCACTGGAAGGCCAGGCGGGACATCCTCATGGAGAAGCGACCGAGCACACCGGTGCCGGAGCTCACGTTCACGGACCGGCTGTTCATAGACCTGGGCGGCAAGCATGTAGAGGTCATCCATGTCGGAAAGAACCACTCGGACAACAGCGTTGTGGTCTTGCTCCCGCAGGACAAGCTGCTCTTTGCCGTGGACTTCATCCCGGTGGAGGGCGTGGCCTACCGGAACATGCTGGACTCCTACCC
>CAZITU010000074.1:0-13791 GCA_964542245.1 uncultured Nitrospirales bacterium
TTAACAGGGGCATTGTGCCCCCATTCGGTGTCCAAGAAAATCGTAGGGCGGAGGAAGGACGACGTCTCGAAAATGCGGATGGTTGCGGAGGCTTTGGAAAAAAAAGGAATCAAAGCTTATGTCATATTCTCGAAACTAGGCGATCTCACGCCGCAGGAGCTTGAGCGGTGTCGTGGCGTTAATGAAGAGTATAGAACACGTCTTATCATATTAACGGCAAGAGAATTAGAGCCATATCATGTTTACGAGAGGACGGCCAAGGAGTTCGACATTCAGCCCTATGCAGTCACTTTAGACGATATGACTCAAATCACTCATACGGTCTTTTATGAGCAGCGCCGGCATAAGGCTTCATAAGTTTGGGAAGGGGCAAAAGGGATAGGCTGTATTTTCTGATGTGATGGTGAGCCCCACTTCAAGTGGGCTGCTTTTTCTGAGGTTAAGGGGGCACGCGTCATTACGCCGTGGACTAACCAGGAGATGACCTATGACAACTAATCAGACCCGATTGTCACTCCTAGTAATCGGCGGGGTAGATATTCTTATCGTTGCGCTGGGAACCATAGGTGCCAAGACGGGCTTTCCATTGTTCGGCATTGAGCGGACTTTTGCCTTCTTGTCTTTTGCCGCCGCGGCGGTTGGCATTATCACGTTCCTCGGCTCTCTTCAGTTGCTTAGGGTAGAGCAGGATCGTGAAATCAGTGAGACTAGTCTCAGGAAAGCGATAACGGTGGCCGTGATCACTGTCTATTTCGTCATCGTCGGCGAGACAAGCTTCTTCGAGAAGCAGCATGAGTTTTCTGCCATTTCCCAAACCATGGTCGCGAGTTTCAATGCGATAGTAGGCGTGGTTGTGGCCTTTTTCTTTGGCTCCTCAGCATATCTTCAGGCTCGTACCGGTCAGCGCCGAGAGGGAGAAAGCAATAAGCCGTAAAGCGCGAAGGGGCTGGGGAACAAAGTAGGTAACAGGCTACTTTTTCGAAGGAGGGTGCAATGAAGAGGCGGGGATACTGGCTTGCAGTGATGGTGGGGGTGGTGATGGTGGTAATGGTCGGCTGTGGGCAGGAGGCGCCGAAGACGGAGGCCCCGAAAGCCGCAGCCCCAAGCGCGCCGGCGGCGCCGGGCAAGTCGGTGACGGAATCCACGGGGCAGGCGGTGGTGGATAGCATCAAGGCGCCGTTGGACAAGTCCCGCGCGGTCGAAGGCACGCTGGGGAAGGCCGCCGGGAAGACGGCCGACCAGGTCAAGGAGGCGACGCAATAGGAAAGGTAACGCGTTGTTCGAGGGTGTGGCGGCGGCTTGCTTTTTGGCCCGGCGCAAGATAGCCTACAACCAAGGAATACGCGAACAATCAGGCGGATCTATGGCGACTCAGGGGCAATTCACAATCGAGCTTGAGCAAGAAGAGGATGGGCGCTGGATCGGGGAAGTGCCGACGCTGCCGGGGGTGATGGCCTATGGGCCGACTCGCGCTGAGGCGCTTGCAGCCGTCCAGGCATTGGCACTCCGTGTATTGGCCGATCGACTGGAACATGGGGAGGCGCTTCCCGATCAATTGGTGAACGTATCGTTCATCGCGGCATGAGCCGCTGGCCCTCGACGCAAGCCTCACGCGTTCTCTCCGCACTCCTCCACATCGGTTGGCAGGTTAAAAGAACAACAGGTTCTCATCGAGTCCTGGAACGATCGGGTTGGTCCGATGTAGTCTTCGCGTTTCACGATCGTGACGAAATTGGTCCACGGATGTTGGCTCGGTTGGCCAAAGTGACCGGCTTGCAACCCGAAGACCTGTGACATGATGATTTGGCCGAGAGTGCGATGAAAACTCCCTTGGACAAGGCCCGCGCGGTCGAGGGCACGCTGGAGAAGGCCGCCGGCAAGACGGCCGACCAGGTCAAGGAGGCGGCGCCATAGTTGAAAACATTTCACCCGGCAGCGAGACCCTGAATAATCTCGTTTCCATCGTTCAAGGAAACGGCTATACTAGTGCGTGATTTTCGATGGGGGGAGGGCCAGATGGGGAAGGAAAAGACGGAGGCGCTTGAACTGATCAAGAAGTTGCCGGAAGACGTCACGACCGATGCCATCATGGAAGAGCTCTACTTTAAGCGGCAGGTGGATAAAGGGCTACAGGATGTGGCCGAAGGCCGCGTGCTGACCCATCAGGAGCTGAAAGAAAGAATTGCCGGATGGCGCAAGTCCGCTGGTCGCTGACAGCCGGCGACGGACGGAGCGAGGTTCGGGATGAGCAAGAAGGATGGAGGCAGCAAGAGAGGGCGTGCGGCGGCGGGTTTGCCGCCGGATCCGGTCATTGACGCCTACCAGCGCGACGTTGACCGAACGCTGCTTCGCGAGAATCTCAAGTTGACGGTCGAGGAACGGTTCCTCAAGCTCATGGAATTGCAGCGGTTTGCCACCGAGCTCCGGCGGGCCGGCCAACACGCCGGACGATGACCGATTTCGCCTCCCTGATCCGACTCCTGGCCCAGCACGACATTGAATTCATCCTCGTGGGTGGAGCCGCCGCCACTGCGCATGGCTCAGCCCGGCTGACCCAAGACCTGGACATCGTCTATCGGCGCACACCCGAAAACATCGCACGCCTGGTGGCCTGTCTGGGTCCCCATCATCCGTATCTACGCGACGCGCCGCCGGGTCTTCCCTTTAGTTTCGATGCCGGGACGATTCAAGGCGGCCTTAATTTCACCCTCACCACCGATCTGGGCGCGCTCGATCTCTTCGGGGCAATCCCAGGGGGTGGTGGCTACGAGGATCTCCAGCAGGATGCCATTGAGCTCAAGCTGTTCGGAATCACGTGCCGGTGTCTGGGCTTGAGACGGCTGATCGAAGTCAAACGGGCGGCAGGCCGGCCGCGCGATTTGGAGGCAATCGCCGAGCTCCAAGCGCTGTTGGACGAGAACGAGGGGCGAGCCCCCTCGCCCTCCGATCCTCCGACACGGTCAAGGACGCGGCGCAATAGTACAAGTTGACACTTTCGGCTCCCCCTCCTAGAATGGCGCCATTTTGTGTCTAATTCAGCAGCGTCCGACATGGCCGGCAAGCAGGTTACCGTTGTCGTTCGGCTTCGCGCCAAGGCGGGCATGGAGACGCGTGTCCATCAGGAGCTGTCGAGTCTCCTCGCCCCGACGCGCCGAGAAAAAGGCTGCATCAACTTCGATATGCACCAATCGCCGAATGACCCGGCGCTTTTTCTCTTTCATGAGAATTGGGAGAGCGAGGAAGACCTCAAGCGACACTTTGAAACGCCGCACATCAAGCGCTGGATACACGAGGCGGAGGCGTTGTTGGCCGAGCCCCTGGAATTGAGCCTCTGGCGGAAGACCGATTAGACAGACTCTGCCGGTTTTCTTCCCCCGTTGACACGCCCCCGTAGTCCCCCTAGAATGGCGCATTTCTTGTCCAACCTGGAGACCTTTGTCCATGAAGGAATCCAAGCCTGAGGCCATCCGCAATGTTGCCGTTCTCTCCTATGGTGGGGCCGGAAAGACGACCTTGATCGAGGCGCTGCTGTGCGCGAGCGGGGCCATCCCCCAGATGGGGTCCGTCGCGGCCGGAACCGCCGCCATGGATTACGAACCAGAGGAGCATCACCGCAAGGTCTCCATTCAAACCAGCCTCTGCCAGATCACGTGGCAGGAGTCGGCTCTCAATCTCCTTGATACCCCCGGCGCTCCCGGTTTTCACGAAGAGGCGAAGCATGCCATTTACGGAAGCGATGCGGTCCTCTGGGTCCTGAATGCCGGTGCCGGGGTCAAGACGGAACTTGAAAAATCGTGGGACTATGCCGCCAAGCTGTCACTTCCAGGACTGATCTTTGTGAGTGGGCTCGATCGTGAACGGACTTCTTTCGGGGCCGTCGTTGAGGAAATTGAAAAGGCTCTTGCGGTCAAGACGGTCCCCCTCAGCCTTCCGCTCGGCCAAGAAGCTTCTCTGAAAGGGGTGGTGGATCTCCTCAGCGGCGAGGCGTACCAGTACGCGCAGGATGGGAGTGGGAAGCGGCAAAAGTCCGATATTCCGGCCGACCTGCGGGCGGAAGTGGACGCCGCGCGCAAGAAATTGCTGGAGGGCGCGGCGGAAGCGGACGATCAGCTCTTGGAGAAGTATTTCGCAGATGGGACCCTCACCGTGGAAGAAATGATAAAGGGTTTGAAGGTCGGCGCTTCCAATCGGAGCCTGTTTCCTGTTTTGTGCGGGTCCGGTCTGAAGAATATCGGCACGCAGGAGCTTCTTCATGCGATCGCGTTCATTCTGCCTTCACCGGTGGACCGTGCTGCCGTCTCTCCCATCCAGGCGTCAAAGGTGAATGGAGGGGAGGCAGTCTCTCTCCAGCCCTCGAGTAGCGCCCCCTTTTCAGCCTATGTCTTCAAGACTATTATTGACCCTTTCATGGGACGTATGAGCTACCTCCGGGTCTGCTCCGGTTCACTGGCGCCCGACGCCGGTTTTCTCAATGCCAGCCGCGGTCTCAAAGAGAAGGGTGGGCGGCTGTTTCATGCGGTGGGGAAAAAATACGCGCCGATCGAGAAAGCCGTCGCAGGCGATATCGTCGCCATCGCGAAGCTGAAGGACACGCAGACGGGTGACACCCTGACGGTGGAAAGCGCGCCCCTGCTGATCCCCAAGCCCCCCGCCATCCGTCCGCTCATGTCGTTTGCCTTGGAGCCCAAGTCCAAGGCCGATGTGGAGAAGGTAAGTCTGGGTCTGCATAAGCTGGTCGAGGAGGATCCCTCCCTTGAATTCGTCCGCAACAATGAAACCCATGAGATGATCCTCAGCGGCATGGGGCAGCTCCATGTGGATGTCACCTTCGAAAAGCTGAAGCGCAAATACGGCGTGGAGGTCAACGTTCACATTCCCAAGGTGCCTTACAAGGAGACCATCAGAAGAACCGCCAGCGCTCAGGGCAAGTACAAGAAACAGACCGGAGGGCACGGCCAGTATGGAGACACATGGCTGAAAATCGAGCCGCTCAAGCGGGGAGCCGGCTTCGAGTTCGAGAACGAAATCGTCGGGGGGGCCATCCCTCGAAACTTCATTCCGGCGGTCGAGAAGGGGGTGATCGAGGCCATGCACGAAGGCATTCTGGCGGGGTTCCCCGTGGTAGACCTCAGGGTGACCCTGTACGACGGGTCCTACCACGACGTGGATTCCTCCGAAATGGCCTTCAAGATCGCGGCGTCAATGGGCTTCAAGAAGGCGATGGAGCAGGCCGCGTCCGTCCTGCTCGAGCCGATCATGACCGTGGAGGTCAGCACGCCGGATGATTTTGTCGGGGCGGTGATCGGGGATTTAAACAGCAGGCGGGGCCGCATCCAGGACACGACCCCGAAAGGCCACGGGACGGTCATCAAGGCGTCGGTCCCGCTTGCCGAGATGCTCAAATACGCGCCCTCCCTGAACTCCATTACCGGGGGACGCGGGTCTTATTCCATGGATTTCTTGACGTATGAAGAAGTGCCTCGCGACCAGGCTCTGAAGGTCATCGAAGAGCACAAGACGGCTAAAGCCGCCGCTCACCAATAGGATGCCCCGTCAGACTACTTGTCCTTGGGGTTCAACACCGAATAGAACGCGCGGTTCTCTCTGACCACGCGCAAAAGGACCGATTCCCCTTTCTTGATCTGGGCGACTGCGGTTTTAAATTCGTCAGTATTCGTGACGGTCTGTCGGTTGACCTCTTTGATTAGGTCTCCTTCGCGGAGGCCTTGCTCCTGAGCCGTGCTTCCGGGGTCAACTTTGCTGATCAGCACCCCTTTTTGATCCTTGATCTTGAATTTTTCGGCGAGTTCTGACGTGAGGTCCTGTACGTTCAGCCCCAGCTTCACCTCGGGCATGGGAGCAGGGGCGGGGATGGCCGCAACCACGGCGTCTTCTTTTCGCTCGCCTAAGTCCACGAGAATTTGGCGGTGTTCCCCGTTCCGAATGATTTCGACCTCAACCTTTGAGCCCGGCGCTAAGCCGGCCACCGCACGAGACAATCCCGTGGGTGTCTCCACGCGACGTCCATCCACCTTGGCGATGATGTCTCCCGGCTTCAATCCGGCTCTGGCCGCCGGCTCATTTTCAAAAACATCATTGACCAGCACGCCGTCGGTCTCCTTGATGCCGAACTTGGCCGCCAACTCTACGGTGACTTCCTGAATCCCGACGCCTAACCAGCCCCGCACAACCTTGCCGCGGGAACGGAGCTGGTCCACGACCTGTTGCACCATGTTGGAGGGGATCGCGAACCCGATTCCCTGGGCAAAGTTGATGATGGCGGTATTGATGCCGATCACCTCACCTTTGATATTGAAAAGAGGCCCGCCGCTGTTCCCGGGGTTGATCGAGGCGTCGGTTTGGATAAAGGCCTCATAGCGGGAGAGGCGGACGGCATCCCGTTCCAAACCGCTGACCACGCCGAGCGTGACAGTCCGGTCGAGGGCAAAGGGGTTTCCCACGGCCAAGACCCACTGGCCGACACGGACCTTTGAGGAATCCCCGAAGGGAACCGTGGGGAGGTCCTGGTCAGCGGTGATCTTGATGATCGCCAGGTCCGTATCGGGGTCACGGCCGATTACTTGCCCGGTGAACTTGCTCTTGTTTGAGAGCCGAACCTCGACTTCCTTCGCGTCGCCCACCACATGATTGTTTGTGACAATGAGGCCTTGCTTATCAACGATGACGCCGGAGCCCGTACCCGGATTGTTGGGTCCCCGATCCCGAGGGAGTTTTTCGGGTGACTTGGCCGATGAGGAGAGGGGAGCGATATTGACGACGGCCGGCTTGACCCGATCTGCAAGGTCGATGAGGACGTTCTGAATTTCCTCCAGAAGCCGCGTTCCGCCCAGCTCTTCTGCCTGTGTAACGTAGGGGGACAGTCCTCCGACGAGCAAGGCGCACAGGACGCTCCAACCAAGGATCCGGAGTCTGATCTGACGACCATGAGTTTTCATAAGCATGCTCCTCGAATTTTCAGAATCCCTCGGTCAGGCCTGGGGACACGCCAGGTTCCATCCTGTCCTCCCTGAGCAATCCTAACAGGCGTGTCGCGAAATTACAACCTGGTGAGCACCGTGCCTCCTATGTGCGGAGCAACTGCAGCGCGTTGGGGACGACGGATCTTTTTCCGATAACGGTGACCTGATCGCCGGCTCTGAGGACTGATTCGGCTGCCGGGAAAATCAGGGCCTCGCCCCGCCGAAGAACGACGAATTGTACCCCCTCCGGTAAGGCCAAATCGCCTAGACGCTTCCCGTCTGCCTGCGAAGCCGGGCTGATCGTGACGCGTTCTACCATTCCCATGCCATCCTTGAGATCTTCTTTTAGACGCAGCAAGGGGACTCCGAGAACCTCATCGTATTGCGAGGCCAGCCTCTCTCGTATCGCCAGGAGTGTCTGTTGTTCTGTGCGGATACGGTCACAAAACTGCAGCACCTCATCGGCCGGAAACGCTTCCTGGCTAGGAGCGGTGCATGCCCTATGCAGGCAATGCCCCAGCGACTCATACGCCTGTCGCAAACGTGTATTGGAGTCTTCCGCTTGGAGCTGCAGTTTCCCCACTTTCACGCGCGCGGTGACTCGCTCAGCCACAGCCAAGATTGCTTCTCTCACTCCTTCAAGGCTGAGTGAGAAAGTTCGCTGTAGCGATAATAATCCTTTCATGGTTGTAGCCAGTAGCGTCGGATAAGCGAGATTATGTAAACTTCTAGAACCTTACCGGAGATCATCCGTAGTTCCTAACACCCCGTCCGCACCGGCACTATAAATATCCTCACCCAAATTGGTCACCATATAAGCAAGCGCATTTCCAGTAAACGGATCGCGTAACGTGTCGGAGTCCAAATACCCATTCCGAACTAACGAACCCAGTTCGGCAGGAGCCTTTCCGCGGTCTAATTTAAATGCTTTGACCGCTAATCTGACCGTCTCCACTGCTTCACGTGCCTTTGCCTCCCTGTAGACTTGCCCCACTCCCTCGGGGCTCCCCCACAAAGAAACTAACTTTATGGATACTATAAACAGGATCGAGATTAAGCCGATAGTGGACAAGAGCTCCACCAGGACAGTACGCCTAAAGGCCAGCAGCCTGCGAAACGCCGAATCCGACGTGGAGGCGTGAGTCGGAGACGCCGTACATTCAGCAATGAATCCGGCCGACGCCAAGGAGGACAATCCTCTACAGACTTCAAACTCGCTAAGCGGAGTCTCCTCCATAATGGCCTTGACGGTGCGATCTCCATCAACGAGCTTGTAGACTGAAATCTCTTCATTGCTCAATCCCTCAACGGTGTCGGAACTACCGTCCTCTACGTGTTGAGCCGCAGGGGTCTTATCCAGCCCCGATGGAACCGAAGACGTACGTCGAAAAACCACCTTCAGGTTGGGAACGATCTTATGGACATAGGGCCATTCCTCCAGGCGCCGCATCCCTTCCATTATCAAAAATTCGGTACTCAGGGGGGTGACGAGCCCTGACATCGAGGCGACGTCCTGGGGATTAAAACCATAGGTTCCGGCCTTTAACTTGAATAGGTCCATGAAGATTTCACGAAGGTGTGCAGCGACCGCCTTTCCAACCTCGGTCTGGCTCACATAGCCCGATTTCTCGATGGCGAGAGGCAGGGACTCCTTGGCCGTGTCCTGGTGGTACTGGATCTCCCGGAGTTGTACGGCCGTCAACTTTTTCCCTTTGACTAGCAGGTCCCCGACTTCCTGGATCGGATGCGCGGGGTCTTCGCTGCCGACGAGCATCCCATTGCGGAATGAGACCGTTATACGTCGTAGGCCGTCAACCACCGTCAGGATCCCGCTTTTGCGTTGAAGATGGATTAACTGAATGATATCGACCAGGCCGGTTTCGCTTATGGATGCCTCTGCTCCCATCGTCGCTGTGTCCCCTATCCTCCGAATGCCCTTCGCTTGCGCATTTGCCAGGCGGTCCAGAGATAACTCCCTCCGATCACGCAAAACGCCAGGAGGCTGCCGGGCACAAACAATGTCACCGACCAGGGGATTGCTGTGGGATGCGATACCAGAGTATAGCCCACGACCACTCCCCAAACTGCCCCAAAGAAGGCTAAGGTGAGTACAATCCCTGAGACTGCTTTATGTGAGTAGAATTCCATAGCTCCGGGAATCAGCGCCAGTATGATGGGAACCCGCGTGGCGCTCGGGCTCTGAGATTGTTCCGCTTGTTCGTCTTGTTGATGGCCCCGCTTGGCTTTCTCCCCACAGTCTTTGCAAAGGTGTTTCTTGAACAGCACCAACTGACACTGCCGACAGATCATCCGGTCGCAGAACTGGCATGGGAATGGGAGCCGGTCTTTTTCCTTGGATAACCCGATCAGCCCGAAAAAGACCCCTAGGATCACAGTCAGGGCCGGCATGACTCGGTGGGTGATGGAGACGACCGTTATTGGCCCCGTCCCCAGATATGCCTTTAATACCGTATTCGCGGCTGCTTCTTTCGCTGGTGACAAGCTTAACGCTTCACGCCAAAGATCCCTGGCTTCAATCTCGGCCTTCACAAACTGGTGCTGAGGGTTCTTCTGGATCCGTTCGGTATAAATGGCCGTGAGCCGTGGATTAAGCTGCTGGGCCTGTTCGTAACTGGCCGTTCCCTCCGCGAACTGCAGATTGTCCCGATAAGCCTGGACTAGGTTGAAATGGGCCGCGACTGACTGTGGGTTGTCTTCTATGGCGTGGAGATAGGCCTCAATGCTTTCGCGGAACTGCCGGGCCATGAAATGCAGGGTCCCCAGGTTCAGCCACGCCTGAGATGCGTGTGGGTTTACGGCTAAGGCCTCTTCATACAGACGTCGGGCTTCTTCGACCTGGCCCATGCGCTGCCAAAAAAGGCCTCGTGTGTAATAGATTTGCCAGGCCTTCGGTCCGATGGGCTCGGGGGTGTCGGCGAACCCGAGAAACGCTTCTTCTCTGTACTCGCGGACCATGGACTGCAGCAGAGGCGAGTCTTCAGCCTTGAAAACCCCTGCGACGTATGGCAGCGTCGCTCCCACCATTCCCACGGCCACGATCAAGCCGAGGGCGACAATACGCTCACGCACCGTCATGTAGAGCCACAGGAAAGCCAGCCAGTAAATACCGACCCAGCCGAATCCTACCCCGGTCAAAAGCGGTGCCAGTAGCACGAGCCCCAGCAACACTCGAAACACGAGTGACGGAAGCGCACGCCCGGTGAGCTCTTCCAAGCTGTGGTGGAGCTTGGCATAGTAGGAGATCAGCATCACCAAGGCAAAAAACAGGAGCGCGGAGGCTACGGCCGCCGACACAATCAGCATGAGGTTCCCCAGCCAGTAATAGCCGGTCCAGAAGTCTCGCATGCCGGCGCGAACGGCGGCCCCATAAGCCCGCAGAGCGTCGAGATACCTTCCGGGGCCCTGTCCGAACAAGACCCAGCCTTCGGCTAAATAGATCCCCGGAAGATCCGGGGCCAATTGCTTGGCGGCATCGAAGCGCGCCTGCGCTTGCACGGGGGCTTCGAGGGCGGACTTAAGGGCTTCACGTACCAACGCTGCGGCGAACAGATCAAGATTGTTTACCCCATCCTGCGTTGCTTGCTGTCGGATGCGGTCCACCACTTCTGCCGCCTTGTCTTCCCGCCCCTGAACGACCCATTGAAGCCGCTCACGCCAAAGCGAATCGTAGCCTGCGAGCTTTTCGGCGAGGTCGTTGAGGATGGATGCGTCGGAGGGAGGAAGCGTAGGAACCGGCGGCTGCGCGTGCTGTTCTACGGTGTTCGGATCTGTGGGTGGTTGCCCGTGAGCAGCGGAAAAGGATGTGAGGAGCCACACCGCCAAACCGGATAATATGCATGCGTTGAGTTTCCAGGTCCCCCGCTGACACATGTAATCACTCATCGCATGCCCAACTTCGGTTCGGTTCCTGCCAGAAGCCGGTGTATGTTGTCAAGGTGCCGATAGCAGATTAAGCCGCTGACTCCTAGTGCAAAGACCAGCATGGTGATTTGAGGATGAAATAGCAAAGCCAAAGCCGGAAAGATCCCGAAGGCAATCAAGGCGGCCAACGATGAAATTCGCCAAACGGCGGCGCTGGCCAACCAAATGAAGATCACGCTACAGCCAAGGGTCACATCGATGGCCACAAGCACCCCCAGTGCCGTCGCCACTCCTTTCCCTCCGTGAAAGCGCAGGAACACCGGATACATGTGGCCGAAAATTGCGACCGCTCCGGCAGCCAAGTCCCATTCTCCTGAACCGGTGATGGTGCGGGCCATGACCACCGCCAAGGCGCCTTTTCCCGCATCACCGAGCAAGGTGATGGCCCCCGGCACCTTCCCGGCCACGCGGAGGACATTGGTGAACCCAATGTTTCGGCTTCCTGCCTCGCGGGGATCTACTCCGGCGCACACTCGCCCGGCCAGGACACCTACCGGAATTGCGCCCAATAAATAGGCGACCACGAGGATCGAGACGGGTGCCAGCACCATAAAACGCAACCTAGGACCGCTCGCTCAACCGAGGAAGCACCAGGTGCACGAACTGCCCGCAATACTGTGTGGCCGAGAGCAGTGAGAGCGCCATGGACGCCATTAGAATGACGGTTCCCCAAAGGTAGAAATCGAGGCTTATCGGTATGGCCCCGTCCAGAATAAGACATAGAATGGCGACGACCTGAGCCGCCATCTTGAACTTGCCGGTCGATTCGGCCGCCAGGATGATCCCTTCGCGAGCCGCCACCCCTCGTAAGCCGGTCACAAACAGCTCGCGTCCGGCCAACACGATGGCGACCCACGCGTCAACCTGACCGAAGTCCACGAGGAGAAAGAGAGCAGTGAGGACCAACAGCTTGTCTGCAATCGGGTCTAGGAGTTTGCCCAGGCTGGTCACCTGTCCCCAGCGCCTGGCGATGTAGCCGTCCACGGCATCGGTCAGGGCTGCGAGCCCGAAAACTGCGGCAGCGAGCAACGAGCGCTCCGGGGTGGGCTCAAGGAAGAATACGACGAAGACGGGGATCAGAAGAATGCGGCTGACCGTCAGGGCATTGGGTAGGTGTACCAAGATGCGGGAAGGCATGGTGACCGTCGCATGTCCGCCGACTGCCATGTTCCCTCCGTCAAACGGGGACTTGCCGGATCGCCGCGGCGATGCGGACGATCTGTTCCAGAAGGGTACGGACCTCGGCGAGCGGAACCATATTCGGCCCATCAGACAAGGCCCTGTCGGGGTCCGGATGCACTTCCATGAAAAGCCCTTCACAGCCGGTCGCGACCGCGGCGCGGGCGAGCGGCGCGACGAACTCCCGCTGGCCCGAAGAATGCGAGCCCGCCCCTCCAGGCAATTGGACGCTGTGGGTGGCATCAAAGATGACCGGGTAGCCGAGCCGCCGCATGATGGGCAGCGCCCGAAAATCCGTAATGAGGTTATTGTACCCGAATGAGGCCCCTCGCTCGGTGAGGAGAAGTCGCCGGTTGCCGGCCTCCTCGATCTTCTGGACCACGTTTGCCATATCCCAGGGGGCTAGAAACTGTCCCTTTTTGACGTTGACCGCCGCGCCTGTCCGTGCCGCGGCAACGAGAAGGTCGGTCTGCCGGCACAGAAAAGCCGGGATCTGGAGCACGTCCAAGACGCGTCCCGCGGCGGTCGCTTCCTCCGCGGTATGGACATCCGAGAGGAGCGGGACGCCGACTTCTTCTCGGACGCGGGCCAGCACCGCAAGACCGGCCGTAAGCCCGGGCCCGCGAAACGACCGGCCCGAGCTCCGGTTGGCCTTATCATAGGAGGATTTGAAAATAAAGGGAAGCTTTAAGTCTTTGGTGATACGCTTCAATTCTGCGGCGGTTTCCAACACGAGTCCCGCATCCTCAATCACGCAGGGACCTGCGATCACGAGGTGTGGCAAACCCTCCCCGACCCGGAGCCCCGCGATCTCGACGGTCTGCATAGGGATCAGCCTCCGACCCTGTGCCGGAGAGCCGCTCCCATGAAACCCCGGAACAACGGATGGGGTTGGCGAGGGCGCGAGTTGAACTCCGGGTGGAACTGGGTGGCGAGAAACCACGGGTGATGCTGGAGTTCGATGATCTCGACAAGCCGGCCGTCCGGCGAGACTCCGCTGAGGACCAACCCGTGCTTGGTGAGCCGGTCCCGGTAGGCATTATTGAATTCGTAGCGGTGACGATGCCGTTCCTGGACTTCCAAGCGCCCATACGCCTCATGGGCGCGCGACCCTTTCTCCAAAACGCAGGGGTACGACCCCAGGCGCATCGTTCCCCCTTTGTCTTCGACCGTCCGCTGGTCATGCATGAGGTCAATGACTGATGCGGAACCGTTGGGAACGAATTCCGAGCTGTTGGCCTCGGGAAGGCCGGCCACGTGTCGGGCGAACTCGATGACGGCGCATTGCATCCCGAGGCAGAGGCCCAGGAAAGGCACCCGCCGTTCCCGCGCGTAGCGGATGGAAGCGATCTTCCCCTCAATCCCGCGATTGCCGAATCCCCCCGGCACGATGACCCCGTCCACGTCGGCCAACACGCGGTCGGCGCCACGCTGCTCGATGTCCTCAGCCTCCACCCAGCGGATGATCGGGCGCGTGCCGGTCCCGATTCCGCCATGGACGAGCGCCTCGGTGAGGCTCTTGTATGACTCTTTGAGCCCGACATACTTGCCGACGAGGGCCACGGTCACTTCGTGTTCCGGGTGCTTGATACGCTGAACCAAGCTGTCCCACTCCCGGAGGTCAGGTTCATGGAGAGGCAAGTGGAGGTGCTCCACGATCAGACGGTCAAGCCCTTCTTTGTGAAAGACC
>CAZITU010000075.1:0-13088 GCA_964542245.1 uncultured Nitrospirales bacterium
ACCGTGTGGTCGCCGACGATGTCCCCCGCGCGGATGACCTGCATGCCGATCTCGCCCTTCTTGCGCTCGCCGATCATGCCTTTGCGCCCGTAGGCGGCGACCGCGTCCAGATCCTTGCCGGTGGCCTCGGCGAGCACCTGGGCCAGCTTGATGGCGGTCCCGCTGGGAGCGTCTTTCTTGAGGCGGTGATGGGCCTCGAGGACCTCGATGTCGTAGTCCTCGCCCAGCGCGCGGGCCATCTGGGCGAGCACCTTCAGGATGACGTTGATGCCGACGCTCATGTTCGGGGCGAAGACGCAGGGGATCTGTTTCGACCGTGCCCGTAATGCAGCGAGCTGCTCGGGCGACAGGCCGGTGGTGCCGATGACCATCGCCTTGCGGCGCGCGGCCATGACCTCCAGATTGGCAAGCGTGGCTTCCGGCGCAGTGAAGTCAATGAGGACCTCGGCCCGATCGGCGAGCGCGGTGAGGTCGTCGCTCACCGTTATACCGAGCCGGCCGCATCCTGCGACTTCTCCGGCATCCTCTCCGACAGCCGAATGCCCTTTCCGCTCCACAGCTCCGACAAGCTGCAGATCGGACGATTCCTTGATCAGGCTGACGAGCCGTCCCCCCATGCGTCCGCCGGCGCCTGTCACCACCACCTTGATCATGTTGTTGTCGCTAAATCAGCCCGAAGTCCTTCATCGCCCGCGTCAGCTTGTCGAGGTTGTCGTTGGACATCGGGCAGAGCGGCAGGCGCAGCTCGGCCGTGGCCCTCCCCATCAAGGACACGGCGTGCTTGACCGGAATGGGGTTGGTCTCCAAAAAGAGGGCCTGAAAGAGCGGATAGAGCTTGTAATGGATGGCACGGGCCTTGGCCGCGTCGCCCGCCTCCCACGCGTCCACCATCGCCGCCATCTCCGCCGGGGCGATATTCGCGGTCACGGTGATCACGCCCCGCGCCCCCACCGCGAGCATCGGCAGAGTCAGCGGATCGTCGCCGGAGAGGACCGTGAACCTCTCGCCGCACAACGAGACAATCTCGCTGACCTGCTGGAGGGAGCCGGCCCCCTCCTTGATCCCGACGATGTTCTTCAGCTTGGCCAGCCGCGTGACGGTCTGCGGGGTCATGTTCACGGCGGTCCGGCCGGGGATGTTGTAGAGGATCTGCGGGAGGTCCACGGCCTCGGCCAGCGCCTTGTGGTGCTGGTAGAGACCCTCCTGGGTCGGCTTGTTGTAGTAGGGCGAGATGAGCAGCGCCGCGTCGGCGCCCACCTTCTTCGCATGCCTCGTCAGATCAATCGCCTCCTCCGTCGAGTTGGACCCGGTGCCGGCGACCACCGGCACGCGGCCCCTCACGGCCTCGACCGTGAAGGTGATGACCCGATTGTGTTCCTCGTGGGTCAGCGTGGCGGACTCGCCGGTCGTCCCGCACGGTACGATCCCGTCGGTCCCGCCGGCGATCTGCCATTCGATCAGGTCGCCGAGGCTTTTCTCGTCAACCTTGCCGTTGCGAAAGGGCGTGATGATGGCGACCAGCGACCCGGTGAATGTCTTCACAGCTCGTACTCCCAAGCGTCGGGGCGCATGAGGCCCTCGTACACGGCCCGCGCTTCTCCGTTCAGTGCCACTTCCGAGAACCGCTTACCGTCGAACCGAAAGGTGACAGTGAGCGGCATTCTGCTCAGGGGAACCACCTTGGCCGGCGACTCCACCTTGTGGATCAGGGCGGCGATCAGAGCCGAGGCGATGGCCCCGCTCCCGCAGGCCAAGGTCTCCTCCTCGACGCCGCGCTCGTACGTTCGGATGTGAATCGCGTGCCGGTCCACCACCTGAACAAAGTTGACGTTGGTCCCCGCCGGCTTGAACAAGTCATGGAAGCGGGTCGGCCGCCCGATCCCCACGACTTCCGCCGTCGCCGTGTCCGGGACGAAATACACGAGATGGGGGACCCCGACGGCGATCGCATGGCCCTCCAGCACCATCCTCCCCGCACCGAGGTCCGACTGCGTCAGGAAGTCGGCTTTCCGTCGCATGTAAGAAATGGGCACACGAAGGTTCAACCGAACGCCGGACGGGTCCGGCACCCGAACCGTCACCCGTTCGCCGGACACCTCCGCTTCGACCATCCCGGCAGCCCCTTCGAACCGCATGACCTTGGGCGCGATCCTTTTGAGGTAGGCGAAGCGCGCGGCGCAACGCGCCCCGTTGCCGCAGAAATCGGCTTCGCCGCCGTCGTTGTTGTAGAACCGCCAACGAAAATCGGCCTTGCGGGATTTTTCAATGAAGATGAGCCCGTCCCCCCCGACCGAGAGATGACGCTTGCACACGCTGGCCACGAAGGCCGACATGTCCTTCGGCGCCACCGCCCGATCCCGGTTGTCCACAACGATAAAATCGTTGCCGGCGCCGGAGAATTTCATGAACGGGATCTTTTTCATACTCAACCTTCACCCCCTCCCAACCCTCCCCCTTCGAGGGGGAAGGCGAGAGTGGGGGGCTTATTCGTTCAAGAACGCGGGAATGCTTTCCCCTCTGACTAGATCCGCAAAGTCTTCGCGGGCCCGGATGACGTGGAATTCCCCCTCACGGACCAGCACCTCCGGCGCCCGCGGGCGTGAATTGTAGTTGGAGGCCATGCTGAACCCGTAAGCGCCGGCGCTCATGACGACCAGCAACTCGCCCGGATCCACCAGCGGCATCATCCGGTCCTTGGCGAGAAAGTCGCCCGACTCGCAGACGGGTCCCACGACGTCCGCCAAGACCTGTTTCTTGACCTTGCTGCGGGGCTCGCGCGCCGGCTTGATCTCGTGGTACGCCCCGTAAAGGGACGGCCTGATGAGATCGTTCATCGCCGCGTCCACGATGATGAAGGCCTTGTCCGGATTGGCCTTGTGGTAGAGCACCTTGGTCACCAACACGCCCGCGTTTCCCACGATGGAGCGCCCCGGCTCGAAAATCAGCACGCACTTCAAGTCCTTGACGAGGGGCGCGATGGCCTGCGCCAAGTCCTGGGGCTGCGGCGGGGTTTCGTCCTGATAGACAATGCCGAGCCCCCCTCCGACGTTGAGATACCGGACCTGGACGCCGATCCCTTTGAGCTGCTCGACCAGCCCGAGAATTTTTTTGAGCGCGTCCACGAAGGGGCTGACCTCGGTCAACTGCGACCCGATGTGTTTGTGGACGCCGACGATCTCGACATGCGGCAGGGTCGTCGCCAGCTTGAACTCGTCCAGGGCCCGCTCGGCGCTGATGCCGAACTTGCTCTTCTTGAGCCCCGTGGAGATGTACGGGTGGGTCTTCGGGTCAATGTCCGGATTGATGCGCAGGGCCACGCGGGCCTTCGTGTCGAGCTCCGCCGCCACCCGATCAATGGCGCGCAACTCGGCCGATGACTCGACATTGAACATCAGGATGTCGGACTTCAATGCATAGCGGATTTCCTCATCGGTCTTCCCGACCCCCGCGAAGACGATCCGCCGGGGCTCGATCCCCGCCTGCAAGGCCCGGTAGAGCTCGCCCCCCGACACGATGTCCCCGCCTCCGCCCTCTTTGGCCAAGACCCGGAGAATGGCCAGGTTGGAGTTGGCCTTGATCGCGTAGGCCACGATATGCGGGACGTCGTTGAAGGCCGAATCAAAGGACCTGAATTGACGCAACAGCCTGGCGTGGCTGTATACGTAGCACGGCGTGCCGACGGCGTCGGCGATCCGCCGAAGCGGGACTGCCTCGCAGTAAAACTCGCCGTCCTGGTAGTGGAAATCAGGCATTCTGCGGGTCTTCCTCCAGCAGCTCCAATCCGTGGAAATTAATGCCGTTCATGGTTTCGCCGAAGGCATCCTTCAGTTTGCGATAGCGCACGCGCACGGATGGCTCGGCCTGCTTGAAGAACTCGCCGTCCAGCAGCGTGTGCAGCGCCTGCGGGGTCGCGTGGCGCAGGTGTTCGAAGTTCACGATGATGTCGAGTTTGGCCTTGCGCGCCGCCTCGGCGATGCGGGTCTTCAGTTCGGCCGCATTGAGGTGGTCCAACGCGCCTTCCACCTCCACCATGAGCGCCGTGAGCGTGTCGTGCCTCCGCGCTTTGATGCTGAGGAACTGGTCCACCTGCCCGGAGACCTTCTTAAGAGCCAAGAGCGCGTTCGGGATCGGGTTCTCCATCTCGACCGACGGCAGCTTGGCCTGCAGGGTCTTGATGACCGCGGCGACCGGCGTCAGGCCGCCCTTCGGACAGGCCCGGCGGATGACCCGACGGAACTCCCAGTTCATGACGAAGCGGGGCACCCAGCGCTGGCTGGTATTGGACAAGCGACGCCAGATGCTGGGAAGAGAGTAGAAATGGTGCTGCGCCCAGTGAAAGCCGTCCTGGAGCTGTTCCGGGGTCATCCGGGTCGGCGTGAACGTGACGTGCTTCCCGTCATAGTGCGCCCAGTTGCGGTCGAAGATCCGACCTTCGGCTTCATACCGGGCATGCAAGGGCGTGCCGGGCAGCGGCGTGAGCACGTTGAAGTACGCCAGTTCGCAGTTGTTCTTGATGAGGAACTCCAGGGTCCGCTCGAAGACCGACTCGTCGTCGTTGTCGAAGCCGAACACGATCCCGGGGTTCACCATGATCCCGTGATCGTGAAACATCTTGATCTCTTCCGCAAACTTCTTGACCTTGTTGAAGGGCTTGTGGGTTTCGCCCAGACTTTCCTCGAAGATGGATTCCATGCCCACAAAGACCGACACGCAGCCGCTCTCGGCCGCAAGCTTGACCATCTCCTCATCGTCCCCCAGGAAAAGTGTGGACTGGCACCCCCATTTAATCTTGAGCGGTTTCAACGCCTGCCACAGCTCCCGGCAGTAGGCCCGGTTGCTGTTGTGCAGGTCGTCCACAAACGCGAAGATGCCGCCGTCTTCCAGCCCGAACCGGATCTTCGCGGCGATCTTGGAGGCCTCCAGCATGGACGCGCTTCCCATGCGCTCCACCAATTCGGTACAGACCCATTGCTTCACGCGCGTGATCTCGGCGATGACTTCGGGCACCGGCCGCCGCCGCGTGCTCTTACCGTTGAACGGCGAGACGCTGCAGAACTCGCAATCGAAGTGGCAGCCCCGAGTCGTGAACGTGCATTCGCGCGTCATGTAGGCGTCGGCGCTGAGCAGGTCCACCCGCGGGCTCTTGTAGTTCTCCAGCGCGGGGAACTTCTCCATTTTATAATGCCGTTCCATCCGGCCGGCCTCGAAGTCGGCTAGCAGCCGGGGCCAGGTGTCTTCAGCCTCGCCCGTGACGATGGCGTCACAATGCTGCAACGCCTCCTCGGGGCAATATGTCGGATGGACCCCGCCGAGGACCACGGGAACGCCCCGCCGACGGAAATCCGCGGCGAGCTGATAGGCCCGCGGGGCGTAGCAGGTCATGATCGAGATCCCGACCAAGTCTGCCGGAGAGTCCAGGTCGATTTCCCGGACGGCCTCGTCCTGGATCTCGATATCCCAGTGGTTCGGCGTATACGCGGCGATCGCCGGCAGGCTCAACTTGGGAAACCAGATCGCCTTGCGCTCGCTGGGACCGAGGTGATAAGGGTTCTCACGCGGGTACGGGTCCACCAGCAAAAGTTTCCTCCGCTTCGGCCCTGTGTGCTTGGTCAGTCGCACGAGCTGCATTATGTCACCTCATTCGCCCTTGAGGAGTGCACTGCAATTGGATCATTTGTTCTCCTGCTTCGCCGGCGGCGCATCTTCCGGTGGAACAGGATTGCCTTTTTTGCCGCATGCGGCCACGCCGACGAAGAACAGCCATACAGCCAGAACGGCGCAAATCGTGAAACGTGACGCGTGGATCACGCCTCGGCCCGCAAGGATTTCTGCACCGCTTTCAGGCGAGCAACCACGCGCGTGCGGGCGGTTCCCCCGATCTGATCTTTCCGTTCCAGCGCGCCCTCGACCGTCAGCGCGTCCAGCGCGTCCTTTTCAAAGGCTTTGGAAAAGCCCCGTAACTCGTCAAGCGTGATCCCCGTCAGGTCCCTTCCGCGATCCATTCGGTCTCGGACGATGCGGCCCACAACCGCGTGCGCCTCCCGGAACGGGACGCCCTTCCGCGCCAGATAATCCGCCAGCTCGGTGGCCAGCAGGAACCCGGACCGCGCGGCGCGGGCCATGGTCTCCCGCCGGACCGTCAGGCCCCCGAGCAAGGTCGTCAGGAGCCCGACGCACGCCTGCACCGTATCCATCGCGTCAAACAACGGCGCCTTATCTTCTTGCAAGTCGCGGTTGTAACTCAAGGGGAGACCCTTGAGGACCGTGAGGAGAGTCAACAGGTGACCGTACACGCGTCCCGTCCTTCCGCGGATCAGCTCCGGCACATCAGGGTTCTTCTTTTGCGGCATCATGCTGCTGCCCGTGCACACCGCGTCCGGGAGCTCCACGAACCCGAATTCCTGGGAGGACCAGAGGATCAACTCCTCCGCAAACCGGGAGGCGTGCATCATCACCAGCGACAGCGCCGCAAGAGTCTCCACGACGAAATCCCGGTCGGAAACCGCGTCCAAACTGTTCAGGCTCACGGCCGGGAAATCGAGGAGCCGGGCCGTGTATTCGCGATCGAGCGGGTAGTTCGTTCCTGCCAACGCGCCGGAGCCGAGCGGCAGGACATTGATCCGCCGGAGCGCGTCCCGCAGGCGCGCTTTGTCCCGTTCCGCCATCTCCACGTACGCCAGTAGATGGTGGGCCAGCAGCACGGGCTGGGCCCGCTGGAGATGCGTATAGCCCGGCAGCACCGTCCCGATTTCCCGGAAGGCGAGGGCGACGAGACTCTCCTGAAGGCGCCGCAGCCCGGCGACGAGTTCCGCGACCGCCTCGCGCAGGTACAGCCGGAGATCGAGCGCCACCTGGTCGTTCCTGCTTCTCCCAGTGTGGAGTTTGCCCCCGAGGGGTCCCACGATCTCCGTCAGGCGCGCCTCAACGGCCATGTGGATGTCCTCGTGCTCGGCGGCAAACCGGAATCGGCCCTGATTGATTTCGCGTTCCACTTGGTTGAGCCCAGCGACGAGTCGCGTGGTCTCACGGGGGGTCAGGAGGCCGGCCCGTTCAAGGGCCCGGCAATGCGCAATGCTCCCGACGATGTCGTGCCTGTAGAGGCGCCGGTCCACGGCCAGCGAAGACGTGAAGGTCTCAACCTGCGGGTCCGTTCTTCCACGGAACCGGCCGGACCATGGTTTGCGTGACGGTGGCTTTCCCGGCGCCTTCATCCGAGTCCGCTCCCTCCGGCCTGTTTGCGCAAAGCCCGGATGGCCAAGCGCAATGCATTGAGACGGATGAAGCCCTCGGCATCCTTTTGCCGGTAGACTTCGTCCTCCTCGAACGTGGCCATGTCGAGCCGATAGAGCGAGCGCGGCGCCCGGCGTCCGACGACGGTGCAGGCCCCCTTGTACAGCTTGACGCGGGCCGTGCCCGTCACGTCCCGCTGCGCCTCGTCCATGGCCGCTTGGAGCATCTCCCGCTCGGGGGCGTACCAGTACCCGTAGTACACCATCTCGGCGTAGCGGGGAATCAGCGAGTCTCGCAGGTGCAGCACCTCGCGGTCGAGCGTGACCGACTCCACACCGCGGTGCGCCGCCTGCAAGATCGTCCCCCCCGGCGTCTCGTACACGCCGCGTGATTTCATGCCGACGTAGCGGTTCTCCACCAGGTCCACGCGGCCGATGCCGTGCGCGCCTCCGAGTGCATTGAGATGCGCCAACAGCGCCGCCGGCGAGAGGCGCTTGCCGTCCACGGCGACGGGATTTCCCTGTTCGTACTCGATCTCGACGTAGGCCGGCTTGGCCGGCGCCTTCGCCGGCGAGACCGTCATCCGGAAGATTTCCTCCGGGGCCTCTTCCCAGGGGTCCTCCAGGATCCCGCCCTCGTAGCTGACGTGGAAGAGGTTCTGATCGGTGCTGTAAGGCTTGGCCTTGGTCGCGGTCACCGGAATCCCGTGGCGCCGGGCGTACTCGATCAGTTCCCGGCGAGACCGAAACTCCCACTCCCGCCAGGGCGCAATGATCTTGGTGGACGGACTCAGCGCGAGGTAGGTCAACTCAAACCGCACCTGGTCGTTGCCTTTCCCGGTCGCGCCGTGGGCGACCGCATCGGCCCCTTCGCGCCCGGCGATTTCGATCTGCCGGCGCGCGATGAGGGGGCGCGCGATGGAGGTCCCCAGGAGGTAAGTCCCTTCATACACCGCGTTGGCGCGCAGCATGGGAAAGAGATGGTCCCGGACGAACGTCTCCCGCAGATCCTCGATGTACACCTTGGAGGCGCCCACCTTCAGGGCCTTCGCCCTGACCGCCTTCAGATCCTCGCCCTGGCCGAGGTCGGCGCAGAAGGCCACGACCTCGCAGCCGAGGGTTTCCGTGAGCCACTTGAGAATCACCGACGTGTCCAGACCGCCGGAGTAGGCTAAGACGACTTTTTTCATCGGGGCGCGTCTGCTTTTAATCGTCATCACCGATCCCGAAGGAGCCGGATGAGGACCGCCTTCTGCACGTGGAGCCGGTTCTCCGCCTGGTCCAGCACGACCGAGTGCGGGCCGTCCAACACCTCCCCGGTGATCTCCTGCCCGCGATGGGCCGGGAGGCAATGCATGACGAGGGCATCCGGTTTCGCGGCCGCCAAGAGGCGATCGTTGAGCTGAAAGGGCCCCA
This sequence comes from uncultured Nitrospirales bacterium, assembly GCA_964542245.1. Taxonomy (GTDB): domain Bacteria; phylum Nitrospirota; class Nitrospiria; order Nitrospirales; family NS-4; genus CAZITU01. The sequence continues at coordinate 8,646 of CAZITU010000075.1, forward strand.
GGACCTTCACCCGGCGCGTCTCTTCTTTCTCGCGGCCCATGCTGGTCCAGACATCGGTATAGAGAACATCGGCGCCCTTCACGGCGACGAACGGGTCCCGGACGATCTCGACCGTCGCCCCGGTCCGTTGCGCCCGTTCGCGGGCCCAATCCACGATTGACCCATCCGGCTCGTACCCGGAGGGGCTGGCCACGCTGATCGTCATGCCCATCAGGGCGGCCCCCTCGATCAGGGAATTCGCCACGTTGTTGCCGTCGCCGACATACGCAATCTTGGTTCCCTTCAAGCGCCGCTTCTTCTCGCGGATCGTGAAGAGGTCCGCCAGGACCTGGCAGGGATGGTGCATATCCGTCAGCCCGTTGATGACGGGAATGGTGGCATTGCGGGCCCACTCTTCCACGGTGTGGTGCTCGTAGGAACGGATTACCAGCCCGTCCAGGTAACGGGAGAGAACCCGCGCCGTATCGGCCACGCTCTCGCCGCGCCGCATCTGGATATCCGCGACCGAGAGAAAGAGCGACTGCCCGCCGAGCTGGTTCATCCCGGCCTCGAAGGAGACCCTTGTTCGCGTGGAGGGTTTCTCAAAGAACAGACCCAAGGTCTTGCCGCCCAGCCGCTGCGTGGAGAGGGCGCGCCGGCGCATGGCTTTCAAGGCCGCCGCCTCGCGGAACAGAGCTTGGATCTCTTTCGAAGACAGATCGTGAACCGCCAACAAATGAGTCGTCATCGCCGCGCCTCGATCACTTCACTCAGCGTGGTTACCACCCGCTCGATCTCGGCCTGAGTCACGATCAGCGGAGGGACGAACCGCAGCACGCGCTCGCTCGTCGCATTCGCCAGAATCCCGCGCTTGCGAAGGTCATGGACGAGCTCGCGGGCATCAACAGCCACTTCGACGCCGATCATCAAGCCCAGCCCTTGGATGTCGGTAATCGCCGGGCACCGCCCCTGGAGCTCCTGCAAGCCCTTCATGAAGTACTCCCCCGATCGGGCGCACTGGCCCAGGATGTCCCGATCCTCGAGGATCACCTCCAGCACCGCCAGCGCGGCGGCGCAGGCCAGAGGATTGCCGCCGAACGTGGACGCATGGCTGCCGGGGGTGAAGCTTTTGGCGACGTCGTTCGTGGCAAGGCAGGCCCCTATGGCCACGCCGCCGCCCAATCCCTTGGCCAGCGTCATGATGTCCGGCGCGATCCCGAAGTGCTCGTAGGCGAACAGCCGCCCCGTCCGGCCGACGCCGGTCTGGATCTCATCGAAAATCAGCACGGCTCCGCGTTCCCGACAGATCTCGCGGCAGGCCTTCAAAAATGCCGGGGTTGCCACACGAACCCCGCCCTCTCCCTGGACCGGCTCCACCAGAACTGCCGCTGTCTTTGCCCTCACCGCCTGCGAGAGGGCCGCCACGTCGTTGAAGGGCACGTACCGAAACCCTTCCGGCAAAGGCTCGAAGCCCTTCTGCACCTTCTCCTGGCCGGTCGCCGTCAGCGTCGCGAGCGTGCGTCCGTGAAAAGAATTGAGCATTGAGACGATCTCGTACCGATCCGCGCCGTCTTTCCCGTGGGCCCAGCGGCGCGCCAGCTTGATCGCCGCCTCGTTCGCCTCGGCCCCGCTGTTGCAGAAAAAGACCTTGTCGGCGAAGGAGTGGTCAACGAGGACCTTCGCCAGTCGTACCTGGGGTTCGGTATAGAACAGGTTCGACGTGTGCAGGAGACGCTGGGCCTGCTGCTGGAGCGCCAGCGTGACTTTGGGGTGGCAGTGGCCCAGGACATTCACGGCGATGCCGGCCAGGAAGTCCAGGTATTCGCGACCCTCGACGTCGAAGACTCGAGTCCCCTGCCCCCTGGCAATCGCCAGCGGGTAACGGGCATAGGTGTCCATCAGGTACTGTCGTGCGCCCTGCATCAACTCTTCGGTCAGCATACTTGTCTCGGGATTTTCAAATAGATGACCCTATCACAAAAGCCACTCCCGATGCAATCGAATCATTCAAGGAAAACAAAGACTTTAGCGATCGGGGACAGACCGGGACCGGGGACAGATTTCAAATCTGTGCCCGCAGAATTGTTACATTCTGATACGGAAGATTAGCCGTTCTTGAAGGCTTCTTTCAGGAGAGGCTCGATCTCCCCCTTCTTCTCCATGGGGTCGAGGATGTCGGTGTCCCCATAGAACGTCCCGTTGATGAAAACCTTGGGCAGCGTCGGCCAGTTCGTCATCTTCGTGAGGGCCTCGCGTTTGGCCGGGTTGGGGAGGACGTCAATGAGCTCGTACGGGTATCCGTACTTGTCGAAGAACTGCATCGTCTCGCGGGTAAATCCGCACTGGGGAGTTGCCTTGGTCCCCTTGCCGTAGATGAGGATCTTATGAGTTTTGATCTCCTGCTGAATTTCATCTTCTATCGGATCGCCCATCGCATTCTCCTTCCTATGATCCATCTAGAGCTTCGGCTTGGATTTCCAGTGCATGGATGCGGCCGTCCTTCATCGGCGCGTCCAACGCCTGGTAGATCAACCGATGCCGATCCAAGAGATTCTTGCCTTTAAAGACGTCCGAGACAACCCGGACCATGAGATGATCCATCGTTCCGGTTCGATCCGTGACGGAGACTGAGGCGTCAGGGATCGCCTTGCGCACATAGTCGGTCAGTGATTCCGTGGTGATCATGGGAATTAAGTGGTATTGAATATCCGGCACATTTGATCGAAGTGCCGGTCCAACAAGTTCGGAGTGGTGGACCCTCTTGGCCCAAGTTCGAACCTATTTTGAACGCCTGTAGTCGCAGACTCGGCCACCGTGCGGCCTCGCTGGGCCGCTCGGCCTGTTCTTCCATCGGCTGGGCCCTGCCTGCACGGCAAGGCCTGCGGGCGGTTCTGAAGGGTTCTTCCTTTTGAGGGGGGCGCGCCCACTCGTTCCGGCCTCACGGTGCCTTCTGCCCCGCCCGCACCGGCTGCTTACCAGCAGCCGGCAGCCGATTCTATGCCCCACCCGCCCTGGCTGTCTCAGTCGGACGGCTTCAGCCCCTTCGGGTCTTTCGCTTGCGCCCTTGGTGAGCCGGCCTTCCCCTCAGCGGTGGAAAGCGGCCTCATGATAGCGCGGGTATTCCCACTTTATCAAGTTCGGGAGACTGCCTTCGCTCTGCTTCGGCAGACTCCCTCACCTTGAATCCAATTAAGGTTGCATCGTGGCTACGTTCCCTCGCCACCATGCGACCTCCCCTCGGCTTTGTGGCCTTCAGGTTGTTGCCCTCCGTTGCTCACAACGGGCAACGATTCCCCCCTGCCTGGCCCTCCGAGCCAGCTTCGGCGGCAGGGGCGTGTTGCAGTCGTGACCTTCGCTCCGCTCAGGCACTCCCTCTGCACTGCGCCTCAGCCCCGCTTCCTGAATCCACACTATGACTCTCGCAGTTTCAAAAAGTCGCAAAAAATGCTACTTTATGTGACCTATGCGTAGAGGTAAAGCAGAATTGAAGCCCTTCAATCCTCAAGGCGTTACGTGTTCACCAAAGAAGGAGACGCATGTGAGTCCGGAAGAAGCGAAAGCCGTGGCAGATAAGGAATGAACCGGTTCCGGCTGGTTTTCCGGGTCCACGCGATACAACGAATGTTCCAGCGGAGGATCAGTGAGGAAGAAGTCAAGGCCGTCGTCGCGACCGGGGAGGTCATCGAGGCTTATCCGGAGGACAAGCCCTTTCCGAGCCGGCTGATCCTAGGCTGGAGCAGTGACCGCCCGATTCATGTGGTTGCGGCCGACAATGCGAAGGAGCAGGAAACGATCGTCATTACCGTCTATCAGCCTGATGTCGAGGAATGGGAGGAGGGGTTCAGGAGGAGAAAAGGCCGATGAAGTGCGTGATCTGTAAGGGGGGTGACACGCAGCCGGGAACAGCCACCGTGACGCTGGAACGTGACGGTGCCACCGTTGTCATCAAGGGAGTGCCGGCGCGAGTATGCAGGACCTGCGGCGAAGAATATGTCGAGGAAGGTGTCACGGCTCGCCTCCTCAAGACAGCCGAAGAGGCCTCACGGTCAGGGGTCCAAGTGGACGTCCGGACTTACGCCGCGGCCTAGCCATCCGTCGTCTCGTTCCGGATCGCATTCTCACCCACGACACTCACGGTTTCCGCCTGCCTGCGCGCGCCGACCTCGGACACGAGGAACGGCGGGCCGAAGAGAATTGTACCGCTCCCCATGCACGGATCCCTGTTAACCAGAACTGATAGATTAAGTCTGGAGATTGTATGACACTGACGAACAATTGCCGGATGGAAAAAACGTACCGGGAGTCTTTTGAGGCTGCGGGATGGCCTTGCGGGCGTAAGCAGTCAAAGATTCGGTGCTGATCATGGTAGTTAGCGGAATTGCATATCCGCCCCGCTTTGATCGAACGGCGCGGCTCGTGGCCGCCAGGCGGCGAACTGACAATTGGTGGACCCTCCTGGCCCAA
>CAZITU010000076.1:0-12946 GCA_964542245.1 uncultured Nitrospirales bacterium
TCCCAATGTTCACGTGCGGCTTGCGCCGCTCATACTTCGCCTTCGCCATATGCCCACCCTCGCTTGCACGCGCCGGATATCAATGCCTTCAGAACCATTACCGCGTTACTCGATGGCGCCAGACACCCCTGCGTGACCAGCCCTCACCAGCCTATGACTGTTCCCAGGATCTCTAAATTGAGTCGTCGCTAGGATTGGCTTCTCGGCTGGAACGCCATGCTGAATACTGGCCGATCGCGTCAGTTCCTTCCTTGACAGCTTACCAACGATAATGGGCGAAGGCTTTGTTGGCTTCGGCCATTCTGTGGACATCTTCTCGCTTCTTCACGGAAGCGCCGGCGTTGTTGGAGGCATCCAACAACTCTGCGGCCAGCTTCTCAACCATGCTTTTGCCGGGACGGGCTTTGGAGTAATCTCGAAGCCACCGGAAGGCCAAAGCGATACGGCGGACGGGCCTGATCTCTACCGGCACTTGATATGAAGCACCACCTACCCGTCTTGATTTCACCTCGACTACCGGCTTCACGTTTTCCACCGCCGCTTTAAAGACTTTCAGGGGGTCCTCGTTCCCGCGTGCCTTAATGAGGTCGAGCGCGCCATAGCAAATTCGCTCGGCCGTGCTCTTCTTTCCGCTTCCCATCAGCGTATTGACGAACTTCCCGATCAGTCTGTCGTGGAACCGGGGATCTGGAGCGCCTTCGCGGGGGGCGTAGCTGCGATGCCGTGACATCTTTACACCGCACCCGCTTTCAGACGCTTCGCCCCGTACTTGGAGCGGCTCTGCCGGCGATTCTGGACCCCCACGGCATCGAGCGAGCCCCGAACCAGGTGGTAGCGCACACCCGGGAGATCCTTCACGCGGCCGCCCCTCACAAGAACAATCGAGTGCTCCTGAAGGTTATGACCGACTCCCGGGATATAAGACGTGACCTCCATGCCGTTCGTCAGCCGGACCCGCGCGACCTTCCGCAGGGCGGAGTTGGGTTTCTTCGGGGTCGTAGTGTAGACCCGGATGCAGACACCCCGCTTTTGCGGGGATAGCGCCAAGGCCGGACTTTTGGTCTTATTGGTTGAGAGCGTGCGCCCTTTTCTCACCAACTGATTAATTGTCGGCATGTCCGGTTATGATGCCCCTAATATCGGTAAAATCAAGTATCCACGGGGGAAAGCTTAAAGATGCTATAGACTCTGGTGCCATCTGTCAAGCGGAAACCGTTCTGGCACCCCTCCTTCCGAAGTCGTGAAACACTCATTCACATGTTTCATGCCTCCGGCCCCCCGACAAGCGCCGCGGTCTGGGCAGAAACGGACTCCGACATTGTCCCGACCACGTCCTTCTCTTTCTCACTGACCACGAACGTCTCACGGTAGTCCACCAATCCCGTGCCTGCCGGGATCAATCGTCCCACAATCACGTTTTCTTTCAAGCCCAGCAGATTGTCTACTTTTCCGTTAATCGCGGCTTCCGTGAGCACCCGCGTCGTCTCCTGGAAAGACGCGGCAGAAATAAAGCTGTCGGTCGTCAACGAGGCACGGGTGATCCCCAGCAGGACTGGCTTGGCCACGGCAGGGCTCCCCCCTTGGGCCACCACCTTCTCGTTCTCCTCGGCAAACACGAATTTGTCTACCTGGCTGCCAGCCAAGAATCCCGTGTCGCCTGGGTCCTCGACCCGAACCTTTCGCAGCATCTGGCGCACGATGATCTCAATATGCTTATCGTTAATGGTGACCCCTTGAAGCCGGTACACCTCTTGCACTTCGTCGACCAGATACTTCTGGAGCTCCTTCGGCCCTTTGATATCGAGTATATCGTGAGGATTGGCGGAGCCATCCATCAAGGGCTCGCCGGCCTTGACCCAATCACCCTCCTGAACGTTGATGTGCTTGCCTTTGGGAATCAGGTACTCCTTGACGTCGCCCATATCATTACGAACCACGATCTTGCGCATTCCTTTGACATAGCCGCCATACTCCACCGTCCCGTCGATCTCGTTGATGATGGCATTTTCTTTCGGCTTCCGGGCCTCGAACAGTTCGGCCACGCGTGGAAGACCGCCCGTAATGTCCTTCGTTTTCGTCGTCTCGCGCGGGATTTTTGCGAGGACGTCGCCCGGGTGGACGGTCCGGCCCTTTTCAACAAAGATATGCGCGCCGACCGGTAGCATGTAACGGGCGACCGTGTTGGTGCCCGGAATCTTGGCGGTCTTCCCGACCTCGTCTTTGATGGAAATGCGCGGTCGATAGGTCGCGCCGGGATGGTCGATGATGACCTTCCGCGACAAGCCGGTCACCTCATCGAGCTCTTCCTTCATGGTGACGCCTTCCATGATGTCGCCGAACGCGACCTTGCCTCCAACCTCGGTCAGAATGGAGAGCGAGTACGGGTCCCACTCGACGAGTCGCTGGCCGACAGCGACGCTCCCCCCGTTCTTGACCTTGATCTTCGCGCCATACACGGCCGGGTATTTCTCGCGTTCGCGTCCGGAGTCATCGTACACGGCAATTTTGGCGTTCCGGCTCATCACCACCCAGTCACCCTCTTTATTCTTGACGGCGATCGTCTCATTCGGAAGATCGGCGTTCTTCTTGGAATCAAAGCTCAGGTAATGAATGGTCCCCGCATGTTTGGCCTCCAGGGTGGTCTGTTCTACCACCTTGCTGGCCGTCCCACCGATGTGGAAGGTCCGCATCGTCAACTGTGTGCCCGGCTCGCCGATCGATTGCGCCGCGATCACGCCGACCGGCTCGCCGCGCTGCACCAATTGTCCACGGGCGAGGTCGCGACCGTAACACCGGACGCACATTCCGCGCCGGGACTCGCAGGTGAGGACCGATCGGATCTTCACGCGATCCAGTCCGGCCTCGACCACGTTGACGGCCCGTTCTTCCGTAATCTCCTCGTTCGCTCCGATGATCAACTCCCCCGTCACGGGATCCCGCACGTCATCGGCGGCGATTCTGCCCAGGATCCGCTCGCCGAGTTGCTGAATGACCTCCCCGCCTTCGACCAACGCCGTGACGAAGATCCCGTCGGATGTGCCGCAATCATCTTCGCTGACGATCACATCTTGCGCGACATCCACAAGACGACGGGTGAGGTAGCCCGAGTTGGCGGTCTTCAGGGCGGTATCGGCCAGCCCTTTCCGCGCGCCGTGCGTCGAAATGAAGTACTGAAGCACGGTCAGGCCTTCCCGGAAATTGGCCGTGATGGGCGTCTCGATGATCACCCCCGACGGCTTGGCCATGAGGCCTCTCATACCGCCGAGTTGGCGGATCTGCTGCGAGCTGCCCCGGGCCCCCGAGTCGGCCATCATGAAGATCGGATTGAACCCGCGCTTGGCGGCCACGCCGCTCTCCGTTCCAAGTTCTTTCATCATCTCATTGGCGACCTGTTCGCCGACATGCGCCCAAATATCGATCACCTTGTTGTATCGCTCGCCGTTGGTGATCAAGCCGTCGCCGTATTGCCGTTCGATTTCCGACACCTCGGCCTGAGCCTTCCGGATCAGATCCCCCTTTTTGGTCGGAATATGCATGTCGTCAATACAGATGGAGATTCCGGCCTTGGTGGCATAGAAGTACCCGAGATCCTTCATTCGGTCCAACATGAGGACCGTCTCCCGATGTCCGGCCCGCCGATAGCAGGTGTCGATCAGTTTCGTCATCTCCTTCTTGGTCATGACCAAGTTGATGGCGTCAAACTGGATCCCGCGCGGGACAATCTCCCCGAAGAGCACCCGCCCGACCGTGGTGAAGTGCCTCCACTGGGATGGGTCCCTCAGGGTGTTTTCCGTCATCCCTTCTTCTCGGATAGGGGTAAGACCACGGACTTTGATGCGGGCATGCTCCGAAACCGCGCCGAGATCATAGGCGATGCGAACTTCCTCCGGCGAACTGAAAATCCTGCCTTCGCCCTTCGCCCCCGCCTGATCGCGGGTGAGCCAGTAGCACCCCAAGATCATATCCTGCGAGGGCACCGTGATCGGCTTGCCGCTGGCAGGCGAGAGGATATTGTTGATGGACATCATCAGCACGCGCGCTTCGATCTGTGCCTCCACCGACAGTGGGACATGGACGGCCATCTGGTCGCCATCGAAATCGGCGTTGAACGCGGCGCACACGAGAGGGTGCAGGCGGATCGCCTTCCCCTCGACGAGGATCGGATCGAAGGCCTGGATACCAAGACGGTGCAAGGTAGGAGCCCGATTGAGCAGGATGGGATGTTCTTTGATCACTTCATCCAGAACGTCCCAGACTTCCGGCTTCTCATTCTCCACCAGGCGCTTGGCGCTCTTAATGGTGGTCGCCGCGCCCCGCTCTTCGAGCTTGTGGAAGATGAAAGGCTTGAAGAGCTCCAGCGCCATCTTTTTCGGAAGCCCGCACTGGTGGAGGCGGAGTTCCGGACCAACGACGATAACCGTCCGGCCCGAGTAATCCACGCGTTTGCCGAGTAGGTTCTGCCGAAACCGGCCCTGCTTCCCTTTCAGCATGTCGCTGAGCGATTTCAAGGGACGCTTGTTCGGCCCGCGAATCGCACGCCCGCGGCGCCCATTGTCGAACAGGGCGTCCACGGCCTCCTGCAACATTCGCATCTCGTTTCGGATGATCACCCCCGGGGCTTTCAACTCCATCAAGCGCTTCAACCGATTGTTCCGGTTGATGACGCGGCGATAGAGATCGTTCAGGTCGGACGTGGCGAATCGGCCCCCGTCCAAGGGCACCAGCGGGCGCAACTCCGGCGGAAGCACCGGAATGACGTCCATGATCATCCACTCCGGCTTGTTTCCCGATCGCCGGAAGGCCTCCAGGACCTTCATGCGCTTGGTGTGCTTCTTTTTCTGGGCAAGGGAGTTGGTCTCCTTGACCTTTTTATAGAGATCGGCCCAGAGGGCGTCGATATCGATCTTGCGCAGCATCTCGCGAATGACCTCGGCGCCGATCCCGGCCTTAAAGCTTCCGCCGTGTTCCTGCATCAACGCGCGATACCGTTCCTCGGACAGCAGTTCCTTCTCCTTCAGATCCGTCCCGCCGGGATCGAGCACCACATAGCTCTCAAAATAGAGAACCCGTTCCAAGTGTTTGAGGCTCATGTCGAGGAGCGTGCCGATCCGGCTGGGAAGGCCTTTCAAGAACCAAATATGCGCGACCGGCGCGGCCAATTCGATATGGCCCATGCGCTCGCGACGCACCTTGGACTGGATGACCTCGACTCCGCACTTGTCGCAGACGATCCCGCGGTGTTTCATCCGCTTGTACTTGCCGCAGTTGCATTCCCAATCCTTGGTCGGACCGAAGATCTTAGCGCAGAACAGGCCGTCCTTCTCAGGTTTGAAGGACCGGTAGTTAATGGTCTCCGGTTTTTTTACTTCGCCATAGGACCACGAACGGATCTTATCCGGAGAAGCCAGCCGAATACGGATCGCGTCGAACGACACGCCGTCTGGCTGCTTTTCAAACACCGTAGAAATTCCGTCCAAGCTTCTACCTCCGTACAAAGCTCGCAAGGACCGGCACTTCGATCATACGTGCCGGGCACTCAATACCGCCACCCTTATGCCTTCGCCTTGTTCAATTCCACGTCCAACCCCAGGCTTTGGAGTTCCTTCACCAAGACATTGAAGGACTCCGGCAAGCCCGGCTCCAGAAAGTTCTCGCCCTTGACGATCGCTTCATACATCCGGGAGCGACCCGGCACGTCATCCGATTTGACCGTCAGAAATTCCTGCAGGGTCGAAGCAGCGCCGTATGCCTGGAGGGCCCAGACCTCCATCTCTCCCAACCGTTGTCCGCCGAACTGCGCCTTCCCGCTAAGCGGCTGCTGAGTAACCAGGGAGTACGGCCCGATCGACCGGGCGTGAATCTTATCATCTACCAGATGATGGAGTTTCAGCATGTACATGTACCCCACGGTAACGGGGCTCTGAAAGGGCTCACCGATACGCCCGTCGAACAGTTCGCTCTGCCCCGATTCCGGCAATTTCGCTTTCTTCAACAAGGACTTGATCTCGACCTCAGACGTTCCCTCGAACACCGGAGTGGAGACCCATAAGCCAAGGGCTTTGGCCGCCCAACCCAGGTGCGTTTCTAAGATCTGCCCCACGTTCATGCGGGACGGCACTCCTAAGGGATTCAGCACAACCTCCACCGGCGTCCCGTCAGGCAGGTAGGGCATATCTTCCTCGGGAAGAATGCGCGAAACCACCCCTTTATTGCCGTGCCGACCGGCCATCTTATCGCCGACGGAGATTTTTCGCTTCATCGCGATGTAGACCTTGACCAGCTTGATCACGCCAGGGGGCAGTTCGTCACCCCGCCGGAGGCGGCCGACCTTCTCATCGTAAAGTGTCTGGAGGATCTCGCTCTGTTCCTTGGCCAGTCGCTCAATCTCCTCGATCTCTGCCTGTTCCTCCGGGTCACTGAGCACGATCCGCCGAATCTCGTCGTCGCTGAGTTTCTTGAGAATGTCAGGAGCGACCTTGCCCTTCCGCTTCAAAATGATTTCGCCGGATTCCCCGTCCATTAGATCCCGCGCGACCACCTTGCCCAGCAGAAGTTTGCGGACCTTCTTGATTTTTTCTTCTTCCACGATGCGAAGGCTGTCCTGGTGCTCGCGCTGAATCTTGGACGCATCGTCGCTCTCGATGCTTTTGGAGCGCTCATCCTTGTCCAATCCCTTACGGGAAAAGATTTTGACGTCCACCACGATGCCCTCCACGCCGGGCGGAACCGTGAGCGACGTATCCTTGACGTCCCCCGCTTTCTCGCCGAAGATGGCGCGCAGCAGCTTTTCCTCAGGCGTCAATTGGGTCTCCCCCTTCGGCGTGACCTTGCCGACGAGGATGTCCCCCGGTTTGACTTCCGCCCCGATGCGGATAATGCCGCTCTCGTCGAGATCGCCAAGCGCCTCTTCCCCGACGTTAGGAATGTCCCGGGTGATGTCTTCTTTGCCAAGTTTGGTGTCGCGGGCCTCTACTTCAAACTCTTCGATGTGGATGGACGTGAAGGCATCCTCACGGACGAGCCGCTCGCTAAGAAGGATGGCGTCTTCGAAGTTGTACCCCCCCCAGGGCATGAATGCCACCAAGATGTTGCGTCCGAGCGCCAAATCGCCCCGGTCAATCGCTGGCCCGTCGGCGAGAACCTGACCGCGTTTGACCCCCTGTCCGACCGTCACCACCGGCTTCTGATTGATGCAGGTATTCTGATTGGACCGCTTAAACTTGACCAGATCATAGGTGTCGAGACAGACCTCGTGCTTCCTGCTTCCCGCCTCTTTCCTTCGCAATTCAGTCTTGACGACAATCCGCGTGGCATCGACGCTCTCCACGACGCCGGGACGCTGGGCCAGGACGACGTAACCTGAATCACGAGCCACGATAGCCTCCATCCCCGTCCCGACAAGGGGAGCCTCGGACTGGACAAGAGGCACGGCCTGCCGTTGCATGTTGGACCCCATCAGCGCGCGATTGGCGTCATCGTGTTCAAGGAATGGAATCAGGGCCGTCGCCACACTGACGACCTGCTTGGGCGACACATCCATGTACTCCACTTTCTCCGGGGGCACCATCACGAAATCCCCGCCGTAACGCGTCGAGACATTCTCGGCGGTGAGCCTCTCGTGGTCGTCCACTTCTGAATTGGCCTGGGCGATATAGTACCGTTCGCCGTCGATCGCCGAGAGAAACTCGATTTCGTTCGAAACCCGCCCCTTGTGGACTTTCCGGTATGGCGCCTCGATAAACCCGAACTCGTTCACACGCGCATAGGTAGCCAACGACGTGATGAGTCCGATGTTGGGCCCTTCCGGGGTCTCGATCGGACAGATGCGGCTGTAGTGGGAAGGATGGACGTCTCGAACTTCGAACCCGGCCCGTTCGCGCGTGAGGCCGCCGGGCCCCAGCGCAGACAGCCGGCGTTTGTGAGTGATCTCGGCCAAGGGATTCGTCTGATCCATGAACTGCGAGAGCTGGCTGCTTCCGAAGAACTCCTTGATGGCCGCGATAACCGGCTTCGCATTGATCAGATCGTGCGGCAGTACCGCTTCCATATCCAGAAGGTTCATCCGCTCCCTGATGCTCCGCTCCATCCTGACCAGGCCCAGCCGAAACTGGTTCTCCAGAAGCTCGCCGACCGACCGAACACGCCGATTCCCAAGGTGATCAATGTCGTCAACCTCTCCCTTACCAGCTTTGAGGTTAACCAGGTACCGAATGACCTCGATGATGTCCTCGGGCGTGAGCGTCCGCTTTTCGAGCGGAAGGTTCAGCCCTAACTTCTTGTTCAGCTTGAGCCGCCCAACCGGCGAGAGGTCGTACCGCTTGGCATTGAAAAACAAGTTCTCGAAGAGGACTCGAGCAGTCTCGACCGACGGAGTTTCTCCGGGGCGGAGGCGCTTGTAAATCTCAACCATCGCCTCTTCCTTCGAGATCGTTTTCTCGCTTTCCAGGGTATCTTCAATGACCGACGGGGTCGTCGTGGTGTCCAAGTACACGACTTTAAACGACTCGATCTTGGATTTCACGATCTTGCTCAAGACGTCTCCGGTCAGCTTTTGATTCTTCTCGAGGATTTTTTCTTTCGACGTGCCTTCGACGAGGTCGACGAGAAGGGTGCGCCCGACAAGCTCTTCCGGATTGACCTCAATTTCCTTGATACCGGCCGCCTTCAGACGACCGATCGTGGCCTTTGTGAGCTTCGACCCCTCGCGAGCGATAGGGTCCTTCGCGCCTTTTTCCATCAGGTCATTCGGGATGCGAAGGCCTGCATGGATTTCAGGATCAAGTTTCCGCCACAATTTGCCCTTCTGAACCAGGATTTCCTCGACGGGATAGTACATCCGCAGAATATCGTCTGTGGTATACCCGAATGCCTTGAGCAGGATCGTCGCCGGCATCTTCCGCCTGCGGTCGATCCTCACATACAAGATATCACGTACGTCAAACTCAAAGTCGAGCCACGACCCTCGATACGGAATGATCCGGGCCGAGTAGAGGATCTTCCCGGTCGCATGCGTGCGGCCCTTGTCATGCGTGAAGAAGCCTCCCGGCGAGCGATGGAGCTGGCTGACGACCACTCGCTCGGTTCCATTGATGATGAACGTTCCACGGTCCGTCATCAGCGGTAATTCTCCGATGTAGACCTCCTGCTCCCGGACGTCCAGGACTTTTTTGTGCGGTGACTTGTCGTCCTTATCAAGGACAACCAGGCGAACGCGAATCTTGAGCGGGGCGGCATAGCTCATGCCCTGCTCTCCGCACTCCCGGACGTCGTATTTCGGCGTTCCGAGACTGTAGTTCACGAACTCCAACACCGCCGTGCCGTTGTAGTCGGCGATGGGAAAGACACTGGTGAGGGCAGCCTGAAGCCCCTTGTCCTCGCGCCGGTTTGGCTCGACCTCCATTTGCAGGAAGTGGTCGTACGACCGCTTCTGGATTTCGATGAGGTCCGGTATTTCGATGTTGCGCGAGACCTTTGAAAAGTCTTTTCGTTCGATTAAGCTGCTCCCAGCCGTTTCAGACATGTACTCCCCCCAGACAATTAAGGGCCGTTCGTTGTTTCTCTCGAGGTGGCCAGGTAGACTCAGGGATACGCGGACGCCCGCTACTTAATCTCGACCTTGGCGCCCTGTTCTTCCAATTTCTTCTTCATCGTCTCTGCTTCTTCCTTCGTGACACCGGTCTTGACCGGCTTAGGCGCGCTTTCCACCAGGTCCTTGGCTTCCTTCAATCCCAAATTCGTCAGCTCGCGTACGACCTTGATGACCTGAATCTTCTTGTCGCCGGCAGTGGCCAGCACGACGTCAAAGGCCGTCTTTTCTTCGGCCGGCGCCGCCACGGTCGCTGCCCCGCCACCTGACGCCGCTACCGGCGCGGCCGCTGTAACGCCAAACCGCTCCTGCAACGCCTTGACGTAGTCGTCTAGCTCTAAAATCGTCATCCCTTCTATCATTTTGATGAAATCCTCTTTCGTCAGCTTCGTGGCCGTCGCACCAGACATGGGTTCCTCCTTCGTTTTTTCCTTAATCGCAAGCAAAGTCCCAACAAAATTTCCGAGTATCCCGTTCATCGTCCCAACGAGACCCGTCAGCGGGCCTTGCATCCCCGCCAGCAACCTGGCGAGTAAGACATTCCGCGAAGGCAGATTCGCCACCGCCTTGATGCGGATGGCATCAAAGGCATCGCCGTCGATCATGCCAAACGTAATTCGTATCCGTTGGTCGCGCTTGTCTTTCGTGATGAAGTCGCGGAGGACTTTTGCGGGCACGGCCGGATCGTCATACCCGATCGCCACTGACACCGGGCCGTGGAAGTGATCCTTCATGACGGCCATCGGCGTGCCTTCGACCGCCAGCATGGCCAAGGTGTTTTTCACGACCTTCAGCTCAGCTCGGGCGCTCCGGAGCTGCCGGCGTAACTCGGCGACTTCATTCCCGCCCAACCCCACGCACTCGGTCAGAACGGCCACGCGGGCCCGGCTGAACTTCTCTTGGAGTTCCGCAACCACCTGCGTCTTCTCTTCCTTGCGCATGATGCTCCTCTCCTCCGACGCCCGTCCGCCTAATCCAGAATCTTCCCGAGCGCGACCGTATCCAGGGGAATTCCGGGACCCATCGTGGACGACAGGGTAACGGATTTCAGATACCGGCCCTTACTCGACGCGGGCTTGGCCTTGATCACGGCCTCCACGATCGTCTTTGCGTTCTCGCGGAGCTTCTCCGCATCGAACGAGACCTTGCCGATCCGGACATGGACGATCCCGGCCTTTTCAACCTTGTACTCCACCCGCCCTTTCCGGATATCGCTGACGGCCTTCGCAACTTCGAAGGTCACGGTACCGGTCTTGGGGTTCGGCATGAGGCCGCGGGGCCCCAACAACTTACCCAATTTCCCCACCGCCCCCATAAGATCGGGCGTGGCCACGGCCTTGTCGAACTCCAGCCAGCCTCCCTTCACTTTCTCAACCAATTCTTCACCGCCCACGAAATCCGCGCCGGCCTCCCTGGCCTCCTTCTCCTGCTCGCCTTTGGCAAACACGAGGATTCGAACTTTCACCCCGGTCCCATGAGGCAAGACAGTCGTCCCGCGCACCATTTGATCCGACCGCTTCGGATCAACGCCGAGACAAAACGCCATTTCGACTGTCTCGTCGAACTTCGCGTAAGCGGCCCGCTTCACCAGATCCACCGCATCGTGAAGCCCGTATGTTTTAGGCTCGACGAGAACAGCCGCTGCTTTCCATTTCTTTCCCATCTCACACTCCCATTACGCGTAACTGTTAGGAACCCACCGTGATACCCATGCTGCGCGCGGTCCCCTCGATAATGCGAACCGCGGCCTGCAGGTCGGCAGCATTAAGGTCAGGCATCTTCAGCCGTGCGATATCGTTGATCTGAGCCGCGGTGACCTTGCCCACCTTATCCTTATTCGGCACCCCGGACCCTTTGATGATCCCCGCGGCTTTCTTCAGCAGATCCGACGCGGGCGGGGTCTTCATAATGAAAGTGAAGCTCCGGTCGGTGTAAACCGAGATTATTACCGGGATGATGGCGCCTTCTTGGCTCTGGGTCTTGGCGTTGAATTGCTTGCAGAACTCCATGATATTGACGCCGTGCTGTCCGAGAGCCGGCCCTACGGGCGGAGCCGGGTTCGCCTTTCCGGCCGGAATCTGCAGCTTCACCAGGCTTTTCACCTCTTTTGCCATGGTCGCTCCTTATACTTTACACTCGTTCGATCTGCATGAACCCCAGCTCCACTGGAGTTCCGCGGCCAAAGATGCTCACCAAGGCCTTGACCCGACCGCGTTCCTGATCCACATCGTCGATCATGCCGTTAAAGCCCAGGAACGGACCATCAATAATGCGGATATTGTCTCCCTTGTTGTACTCCTCTTTCTGGCGAGGCACCGCCGTGCCGGTATTGATTTGTTTCAACAGCGTATCGACTTCCTCCGTCGTCAGCGGGATGGGCTCTGTCCCCCCTCCCACGAACCCCGTCACCTTCGGAGTCTTCTTGATCATCTCCCACGACTCCGGAGACATGGTCATCTCGACCAGAACATAGCCGGGGAAGAACTTGCGTGTCGAGGTCCGCTTCTTCCCGTCCTTAATCTCGATCACGTCCTCGGTCGGCACCAAAACCTGCCCGACCGCATCCTGCAACCCCATCTGGCTGGCCTGCTCGAGGATGCTGGACTTGACTCTTCCCTCGAACCCCGCGTAGGTGTGGACGACATACCAGTTTTTTGCCATAGTTGTTTCTTCGCTCAAATGATCTTGCCCACAAGGCGGACAAGCACGAGATCCGCCAAAGCCAAAAAGAGCGAGACAATCAGGACGAGAACGATCACAACCGTCGTTGACCCGATGGTCTCACTGCGGGTTGGGTAGGTCACCTTCTTCAGTTCCGACCTGACATCGACCAGAAACTCAACAACCGTGTTCCACAGCCGCTTGAACATAGTTGCGTTCTCGCCTCTAAAATCTAGCCATTGAGGTTTTAACCGTCGCGCCCAGGCCCCAAGACTACTGGAGGTATTGCATATCCCGGCCCCTTTGATCGAAGGGCCGGGGTTAGCAAGCTCGGAGTGGCAGGGGCACTAGGAATTGAACCCAGACCTTCGGTTTTGGAGACCGACGTGCTAACCGTTGAACACCATGCCCCTGACTGGTCACACCTGGAAACTATTTGGTTTCCTTGTGGGACGTGTGCTTGCGACAGAACCGACAGTACTTGCGTCGTTCCAACCGGTCCGGGTCGTTCTTCTTATTCTTCATGGTGGAATAATTGCGCCGTTTGCAATCGGCGCATGCTAGTGTGATGATCTCGCGCATTTCTTATGCTCCAACGACCCCTCTCCCTAACCCTATTCCCGCAGGAAAGAAGGGAGGGGGCTTCACGCCAGGATTTCGGTGACGATGCCGGAGCCGACGGTCTTGCCGCCCTCGCGC
>CAZITU010000077.1:0-12928 GCA_964542245.1 uncultured Nitrospirales bacterium
GGAATCCGAATCGCCTGGAGCAACGGATGGGTCGCATCCATCGCTACGGGCAGACAAAGGACAGCCTGATCTTCAACTTCGTTGCGACGAATACCATTGAAGGCCGAGTGTTGCAGAAGCTGCTGGAGAAGTTGCAGGAAATCCGGGACGCGCTCGACGACGATGCCGTCTTCAACGTCGTGGGGGAGATTCTGCCCGCAGCCCATTTGGAGCGAGTGCTGCGCGAGTACTACGCGGGCCGTATGGGAGCAGATGACCTAGAGGATCGGCTCTTGCGAGACGTGAAGGAAGATCGTTTCCGGGACATCTGCCGGAACGCCCTTGAAGGTCTAGCCGCGAAGAAGCTGAACCTCGAAATGCTCATCGAGCGGCGCGCGCGGGCGCAGGAGCGGCGGGTTGTGCCGGAGACGATCGCCCGCTTCATGCGCGAGGCCTCTCCGTCCGTCCCATATGCGTTGAAGCCGGTCCCATCGCTGCCTCACACATTTGAACCTGGAAGCACCCCAGCAGTACTGAAGGGCTACGAGAACGACCAGGATTGGAAGTTGCCGGCGTTGGCGAACAGGTACCCGCGCCTCTCGACGGACCGCGAGACCGCCGAAGGCCACAACCTCGAATGGGTAACGCCGGGGCATCCGCTCTTTGAGGCACTGCGCCGTCACGCCTTGGCACAGTCCAGGGAAAGCTTCTCGACCGGTAGAAGCGCGTGGCCGAAGACCGCCGGGACTGCTACTGGCTCTATGTGGTGACGGATTGCAAGACTACGCCACGGCTCCAGGAGCCGATCAAGGACCCGGCGCGGCTGCCTTGGCACGAGGTCAAAAAGGTGGATCACTACTATCTATCTGTGGAT
This sequence comes from uncultured Nitrospirales bacterium, assembly GCA_964542245.1. Classification (GTDB taxonomy): domain Bacteria; phylum Nitrospirota; class Nitrospiria; order Nitrospirales; family NS-4; genus CAZITU01. Next base: position 854 of record CAZITU010000077.1, read on the forward strand.
GCGATGAAGGGGCCGATGACGGTCAGGGAGGGAGAGCAGCCGACGTACGGAGCACACGGCACATGATGACGCTCCGGCAGTTCGCCGCGAAGCCCGAGACGATCCCAGTCGCAACCTCCTGGTACCTCGCCGACCTTGGTGAAGCGCGCGGCAAGCAAGAGCTATTCACCAAGCAATCGCCCCAGAAACTGAGAGTCCTCCGTGAGCACGCCTTGATCGAAAGCGCAGTCTCCTCCAATCGCATTGAGGGCGTCGAGGTGGACCCCGCTCGGATCAAGACGATCCTCTTCGGCAAAGGCGCCCTGCGTGACCGTGACGAGGAGGAAGTACGAGGGTATCGTGAGGCGCTCAAGCTGATTCACGAGCAGGGCGTGAAGCTCCCGGTCTCGGAGGAGACCACCAAACGCCTGCATCGGTTGGCCCGTGGCGGAATCGGAGACGCCGGACAGTACAAGACCCAGGACAGTGACATCATCGAGCGACTGCCCGATGGCAGAACTCGGGTGCGCTTCAAGACCGTCTCGGCCGCCAAGACGCCGGGGGCCATGGCGGAGCTGCTCGGGCTCTGGGGGGACTGTGTCCATGATCGATGGGTGCATCCCTTGATCGCTCTGGCCGCCATGAACCTCGACTTCCTCTGCATCCATCCGTTCCGCGACGGCAACGGCCGGGTCTCGCGCCTCCTCTTCCTCCTGCAGGGTTACCACTTGGGATACGAAGTCGGACGCTACATCAGCCTGGAGCGGCTCATTGAGGAGAACAAAGAGCGCTACTACGAAACGCTCGAGCAAAGCTCGCACGGCTGGCACGAAGGCAAACACGACCCTTGGCCCTACGTGAACTACGTCCTGTACATCCTGAAGTCCGCCTACCGCGAGTTCGAGGAGCGGGTCGGGCACACGGCGTCTCCCAAGGGTGCGAAGACTGAACTGGTGATGAGTGCTATCAGGCGATCTGTCGGCAATTTCCGCATCGCTGACATTCAGCGGGAGTGCCCCGGCGTCAGCCTGGACTTGATCCGTCAGGTCCTGAAGACCCTGCGGAAGGAGAAGCGGGTTGAATGCTTAGGCCGAGGTCAGCATGCGGAATGGCGCAAGACGGATCGGTAAGATTTAGCTGCTACTCAGGTGATACTCTGGCGCTATGTAGGTAATACCCAATTGAATAGGTAGTGAATTAGGTAGTGATGGCCTGAAAGAAGCTAATGCGCTGTCGGAAAGAGCTAAAAGAAGAGCTAATCAATGCCGGACACCCCCTGGAAGAAAGGGTAATAGCCTTAAGAGAGGGTAAAAGAGAGGGGAAAAAGGGCTGAGGTGATCATCACATCACGAAACGGCCACGTGATATGAATTCCAACTTCTGACAAGGACGGCAGCAGTATGATCCCCAAGGAGTGTAAACGCCTCGCGGAGGTGGATTTTCCGATCGCTGTGGTGAGCAAGCACGCAGCGCGGGTAATGATCAGACGGAACTTGCATGACTGGGAGCCATATCAGCAGATATCAATGGCCGCTTCACGCGATGACAGAGGGCGATGAACTTTTGGGTTGGTGTCACAGACAACAAGTGGTTTGATTTCTTGGCAAGATTAGCGCCCGATGAAGTCAATTTCTGGCAGCCGAGCGGTCGAATGCCATTTAGGTCTCTTCAGGAAGGCGCTCCGTTCCTTTTCAAGCTCCACAGCCCGCTCAATTTCATTGCAGGTGGCGGCTTCTTCGTACGGTTTCTGGCTCTTCCTCTCTCGTTGGCCTGGGATGCTTTCCATGAGAAGAATGGTGCTGCATCGCTTGAGACACTAAAGGCCCTGATCACGAGCAAGCTAAGGGATTCGGCAGTCAAGTCAGTAGCTGACCCTGTCATTGGATGTAGTATCCTAGCGTGCCCTTTCTTCTTTCCAAGGAACCAATGGATCCCTGTACCCGCTGACTGGTCAACATACATTGTGCAAGGCAAAAGCTATGATAGCCGGGAAGAGTCGGGCGCTCGTCTGTGGGCGCTGGTGGAGGAGCGACTTAATTTCGGCGCGGTGACTGGTAGCTTGGATTTGCAAGGGGCCTCGATCTCTGGCGAAGAAGGGGAGAGGTATGGCTCTCCGGCTCTTGTACGTGCCAGATTAGGCCAAGGAGCATTCCGCGTCCTGGTCACTGAGGCTTATCACCGACGTTGTGCGATTGATTACAGGCGAGCGCACTCTGCCCGTGCTGGAATCCGCACACATCAAGCCCTATTCGAAATCCGGTCCCAACAGGGTTCACAACGGCCTCCTCTTGCGCGCCGACCTCCACAAGCTATTTGACCTCGGTTATCTGGGGATTACCAGTGACCTCCGCGTGGAAATGAGTCGGCGCATCCGTGAGGAGTTCGAGAATGGGCGAAACTATTATACTCTTCACGGTAATGGGCTAGTGGTCATCCCTGATCAGGCCGAAAACCGTCCTTCACGCGCGTTTTTGGAGTGGCATGGGTCAAATGTCTTTCGCGGGTGATCCTACCAGGAACCAAGTGCTGGGAATGAGCTCGACATCATTTAGTCTCTGGCTAACCCAGCTCCCGTCGCCTGTTTAATGCCGACTCTGAACTCGAAGTATAGTAAGGAAAAACGGCTCCGTGGTGTTATGCTGTTGGCTGTTCCGAGACGAGGGACAGGAAGAGCAGGTGAAGGCGATCGTCTTCGGCGCTCACGCCAGGCAACGAATGCGGAAGCGGGGTGCACACGAAGAGGATGTGCTAGAGGCTATTCGGATTGGGGAGCGGGAACCTGCGCAGGCTGGGTTGGCGCTTTACCGATTGAACTTGGAGTAGAACGGGAGTGGGACGGTCGTTACTATGGGATACAGCAAGTTGTTCCCGTTGTCGTCGAAGAACAAGATAGGGTTGTTGTAGTAACTGTGTATACCTTCGATTTCCAGGAAGGAGGAAACCCGTGAAAATCACTTACGACAAAGAGGTGGACGCCATGTATATCCGCCTCCTGGAGGGCGACTTCCAGCGCCGTAACGTGCGTCTTACCGATGACGTGGCCTTGGATTTTGCTTCCGGGGAGCAGCTTGTAGGCATTGAAGTGCTGGCCGCGAGCCGATTGTTTAAGAAGTCGGGGGAGCCTGTCATCGAGCTCAAGGATTTACTTCCTAAGGTTGCTGCCGAATAGTGGGGCTGCACATGAAGAAAGTTAAGCGCTCGGAAACGATGGAGACACCGTCTCTGGAGTGGATTCATCAGGTTCGGCGTGAGCGGCAGGCAGAACGAGCAGGCAAACCCTTGCGTCCGGTTTCGCGCCAGGAGTCCGAGAAATTGGCCAAACAGTTTGGCTTGAAATTGGTTCGTACGGGCACAGCGGGACGCTGAGTGGAGCCCTTGTACAAAGTTGCCCAGCCACGGAAGGCGAGATTGAACGTGCGGACCGGACGGAGATCACGGGGAAAGCTCGTGAGGCGGAAGATGTGGCCGAGGATGAGGTCTGGGCCGGCTATCGGTATGTCGTCCTGGCCGACAACCGGGAGTCGAACGGGCTAAAGGTCATTGACCTGGGAGCCGGGCATGCGAGCGCCTCGGAAACTCTGAGTGGACGGGTCGTAGCAGCACTTAGGTCACAGGCCCTCCTCAATGAATCTCCCGGGGCTGGTTACCTTGAGCGGAGGTGGCCCCCGGCCTTCCAGGAGTCCGGAGCCTGGCCGACCCTGAGCCTGCGCCAAGCTTTCCTCAACGGATCGATGGAGCGATTGCTGGACCCGGACGCCTACCTCCGCAACAAGATCCCCGAATTCGTGTCACGCGGTGACTTCGGTCTGGCTTCCGGGAAACAGCCGGATGGAAGCTACGCCCGCGTCTGGTTCGAGGAACTGCTACCGGCCGATGAGGTTGCCTTTGACGCGGACGTATATTTGCTCACGAAGGCGAAAGCACAAGCATTGAAGGCTGGCGGAGTAAAAGTCTCGTCGGTGTCAGGAACCGTACCTGGCGATACGCCTGGGGCACCCACGGATGACCTCTTCGGCGAAACCAGCCACACAAGGTCAGCAACCGCTCCAGCCCCCACCGTTGGGAAGAAGACGCTGCGAATCATCGGAACGATCCCACCCGAACTCTGGAACCGCCTGGGAAGCAAGCTCATTCCGAAACTGAAATCCGGGTCTGGTCTCCGTCTTGGGCTCGATGTAACGGTGGATCTCGATTCTGACACTGCCACGGCACTTCAAGCGGAACTACGACAGGTGCTCGGAGACCTGAATCTCACAGGGCAGGTGAAAGTCGAGGTTTGGGAGAAAGAGTGACCCCCTCTCCCCGCAAGCGGGGCGAGGGAATCATGATTAAGGCTTGGGCTGCTTCAGCGACTGCACCAGGTAGGCTTCGATGAAGGGGTCGAGGGCGCCGTCCATGACGGCGGTGATGTTGCCGATTTCGGTGTTGGTGCGGTGGTCCTTGACGAGTTGGTAGGGCTGGAATACATAAGAGCGAATCTGGCTGCCGAAGCCGATCTCCTTCTTCTCGCCCACGAAGGAAGCGAACTCCTCTTCCTTCTTCTGCTGTTCCAGTTCGTACAGTCGCGCGCGGAGGACCTTCATCGCCCCGGACTTATTCTTGAGCTGGGAGCGCTCGTTCTGACATTGGACGACGATCCCCGTGGGCAGGTGCGTGATGCGGATGGCGGTCTCGACCTTGTTGACGTTCTGGCCGCCGGCTCCGCCGGACCGGAACGTATCAATCTTCAGGTCCTTCTCTTCGACGGTCACTTCGACCTCGTCCTCAATCTCCGGATAGACGAACACGGAGGCGAACGAGGTGTGCCGGCGTTTGTTGGCGTCGAACGGCGAGATGCGCACCAGGCGGTGGACGCCCGCCTCGGCCTTGAGATACCCGTATGCGTTCTCACCGGTGATGCCCAGGGTCACGCTCTTGATCCCGGCTTGCTCGCCGGGAAGATGGTCCAGCACTTCGACTTTATACCCCTTGGTTTCGGCCCACCGCGCGTACATCCGCATCAGCATCTCGGCCCAATCCTGGGACTCCGTGCCCCCCGCTCCGGGGTGGATGGCAAGGATGGCGTTGCTCGCGTCCTTGTCGCCGTGGAGCAGTAAGTCCACGCGGAGACGGGTCAGAGCCTGTTCGGCCTGACCAAGCTCCCCGGTGAGCTCGTTCTCGATCGAGTCGTCCTGTTCAGCCTCGGCCAGCTCCAGCATCACGGCGAGGTCTTCCAGCCGGCGCTCCATCTCGCCCCACGCCTTGAGCTCTTGTTCCAGGAGATTTTTTTGGCGGATGGTACTTTGCGACGACCGGCGGTCCCCCCAGAAGTCCGGGGCGGCCATGCGTTCTTCGAGCGTTTGGATCTGGGCTTTCAGCGCGGGGAGGTCAAAGATGCCTCCGGAGGTCGTCGCGTTGAGCGCGGAGGGCGTTCAGGCGGATTTTCACGTCGTCAAGCATGGATGCTCCTTAGTACAACCGGCTGTGGGCGGGGCGCCGGGGCACAGCCGCCGCGAGCAACGTCAGTATAACACAGCCGTAAGCGAACAGATCGCCGTAGGCGGTGTAGAAGGTCCGTGGGCCGCCGGCGTGGACCTCGCCGATCAGGGTGTCCTCCACGAAGATGTCCGTCTTACGGAGGATGTGGCCGTCGGCGTCAATGAATCCCGAAATGCCGGTATTGGCGGCGCGGGCGAAAAAGACCCGGTTCTCGACGGCGCGGAACACTACCATCGCGAAGTGTTGATACGGCGCGCTCGAACGGCCGAACCAGGCGTCGTTGGTGATCGTCACCATGTAATCGGCGCCCTGGTCCACGAATCGGCGCACGAGGTCGGGAAAGATGACCTCGAAGCAGATCACGGTGCCGAAGCGACCGCGCGGGCCGGTCATCACGGAGGGCCCGGGCCCGGGAACAAAGTCCCCGATGCCGACCACCAGCTTGTCGAGGAACCCCAGGATTTCCTTCAGCGGGATGTATTCTCCAAAAGGAACGAGATGGAGCTTGTCGTAGCGGTCCAGCACGGAGCCGTCGCCGCTCACCAGAAACGCACTGTTCAAGAGACGGAGTTGGCCGCCGACCTGGTCCTTGATGGCGGGGGTTCCGAAGAGCAGGGGAACACCGTGATCCCGCACGAAGGTCAGCAACTCGTTTCGGTAGTCGGCCTCGACTTCAAACAGGAACGGGGTCGCGGCTTCCGGCCATATGATCAGATCGGCGCCTTGGGTCGCCTGCGCCGTGAGCCGCTTGTACCGATCAATGGTTTCCCGCCGATACGCGGCGTCCCACTTGTGGGCCTGGTCAACGTTGGCTTGCACCAGCCCGATGCGGACGGCGTGGTCGGTGCCGGAGTCCGTATGGGGGTCAAGGCGCCAGTGGCCGTAGGCGACGATCCCGGTTACGAGCGTCGCCGTCAACGTCGCGGCGATCCAGGGTAGGGGAGTCGGTCGCTCGGTCACCATGATGCGCGACCGGACGCTCTCGGCGAACTGCGCCGCCACAACGTTCACGAGGACCAGCACAAAGGCCACCCCGTACACCCCCGTCACGTCCGCCATCTGGATGACGCGCAAGTTGCGGTATTGGCTGTAACCGAGGAGGGCCCAAGGAAAGCCGGAGAACAGATGAGTGCGCAGCAATTCCAGCGACACCCAGAGGGCCGGGGCGGCCCAGACCACGTACATGCGGCGTCGCCCGGCCGTCTTGCTGAACAGGGAGGCGAAGACGGCGACATACAGAGCGCAATACGCGGCCAGCAGGAACATCACGGGGTAGCTGACGGTGAGCGGCACTTTGCCGTACTCGTGCATCGCGTTGACGACCCAGGACAACGCGCCGGCGTAGAACACCAGGCCCGCCAGCCAGCCCAGGCCGAAGGCGGCGCCCCACGAGGTCTTCCGGATCGCCAGGAGGAGCGGGACCAGAGCGAACCAGGCCAGCATGCCGAGGTCGAAGGCAGGAAAGCTGAACAGGAGCAGCAATCCGGACAGGAGCGAAAGGGCGATGGGGCCGATGAGCCGTCGCAACATGAGTCTCCGTTCACCGGCCGGGCCGGTTGGGGTCTCACCATAGCCGATTCAAGGCGACCGGAACAACTGAAACGTGGGTCTGGGAGGGGCGCGCTTTGCGGGGCCCCCTCCCATTAGGATGGTGTGGGAGGGGCGCGCTTCGCGGGGCCCCCTCCCATCTGGATAATTAGAGTTGAGGCGGAACGCGAACGATGATACAATCCCGTCGCTTCGCACGAGCAAAATCGAACCGTCGGGTTGAAAAAGAGGAGGCGACTGAATGGCAGGATCTCGCGTGCTGGTAACCCCGAGGGCGTTTCTTGACCTCGACGGCGAGCACAAGGACATCCTTAAACAGGCTGGGTATGAGATCGTGGCCAATCCCCGGCCGCGGACCCTCACCGAAGACGAAATGGCCGCCTACATTACCGGCATGGACGCCGTGATCGTCGGGGACGACCCCGTGACGCACCGGGTGCTGGATCAGGGCACGTCGCTGAAGATCATTTCGAAGTTCGGCACCCAGATGGACAACATTGACGTGGATGTGGCCGCCGCGCGGGGCCTGCCGGTCGCCTTCACGCCCGGTGTCACCCATCCGGCCGTGGCAGAGTTGACGGTGGGCCTGATGTTCGCGCTGCTGCGCGGGATTCCCCACATGGATCGGGACATCCACGGCGGGAAGTGGTCTTCCGTGGTCGGGGTCGAGCTCATGGGCAAGACGCTCGGCATCGTCGGCATGGGCGGGATCGGCAAGGAAGTCGCCAAGCGGGCCCTGGCCCTCGGCATGAACGTCCTGGGATTCGACATGCATCCGGACGAGTCCTTCGCCGAGCACCACGGCATTGAATACGTCCCGGCCGACGAGCTGCTCAAAAACTCCGATCTCATCACGCTGCATCTGGGCCTGACTCCGGACACCAAGGGCTGGCTGTCCAAGATGCGCGTGGCTCGGATCCGCCCCGGGGCGTACCTGATCAACACCGGCCGTCCGGAACTCATTGACGAGGGGGCCGTCCTCGACGCGCTGCGCGGGCAGCGCATCCGCGCGGCGGCCTTCGACTTGCCGGGCGAGGAAACGCCGTTTACCGTCCCGCTCCTGTCTCAGGAGAACGTGCTGGTGACCGGGCATGCCGGCTCCAACACGGAGGAGTGCGTCCGCCGACAGGCCGTGATGGCGGCGGAGAACGTGGTTGCCGTGCTCAGCGGTCAACCTAAGCTCGCCGCTCTCGCCACGGCTGATTAGCCTCAGCATGCCCCGAGACATCCCTCTCGGCAACGGCAAGCTGCTCTTCACCTTCGATCGCTACTACCGAATCCGCGACATTTATTTTCCGCACGTCGGCAAGGAGAACCAGACGGTCGGGCACCCGTGGCGCTTCGGCGTCTGGGTGAACGGGCAATTGTCCTGGCTCGGGCCCGACTGGCAGGTCACGCTGAAGTACCAGGAAGGGACGCTGGCGACGCTGGTTGAGGCCCGGCACCAGGGGCTCCAAGTCCGATTGATCTGCAATGATGCCGTGGACTTCAACGAGCCCGTCTATGTCCGGCGGATCATCGTCCAGAACCAGGCCGACCGCGAGCGCGACATCCGGCTGTTTCTTCACCAGGACTTCCATTTGTATGAATCCGACGTCGGCGACACGGCCGCGTTTGAGCCCAAGCACAAGACTCTGACGCATTACAAGATGCGCCGCTATTTCCTCACCAACTACATGGCGAACGGCGTGATCGGGGTCCAGCATTTCGCCACCGGGCGGAAGGAAGTGGAGGGAGCGGAGGGAACCTGGCGTGATGCCGAAGATGGCCGGCTGGAAGCCGGACCGATCACGCAAGGGTCGGTGGACTCGACGCTGGGCATCTACCTGAAGGTGCCGAAGCAAGGATCCCAGGAGGCGTGGTACTGGATCATCGCGGGCGAAGACTGGTTCGGCGTCAACGGTCTGAACAAGAAGGTCGAGGAGCGCCTCCCGGAGTATTATCTGCTGCGGACCGAGAAGTACTGGCGGTACTGGCTCCAACAGAGCGACATGGACTTCGGCGACCTCCCGGCCAAAGTTGCGGATCTCTATCGCAAGAGCTTGCTCGTTATCCGCACGCAGGTGGACTCCAACGGGGCGATCATTGCGGCCAACGACTCCGATATCGCCACCCAGGCTCGCGACACGTACTCGTACCTCTGGCCACGTGACGGCGCGCTGGTCGCCCATGCGCTGGATGTCGCCGGCTATCCGCAGCTCACCCGCCGCTTCTATTGGTTCTGCGCTCAACTCCTCACACCGGAAGGCTATTTTCTGCAGAAATATAATCCGGACGGTTCACTCGCGAGCTCCTGGCATCCCTGGGTTAAGGACGGCGAGCCGCAGTTGCCGATCCAGGAGGACGAGACGGCGCTGGTCATTTGGGCCCTCTGGGAGCACTTCGCACGCTACCGGGACGTTGAGTTCATCACGCCGTTATACGCTCCGCTGATCAAGCGCGCCGCCAATTGGATGGCGGCCTATCGAGATCTGGTCACGGGTCTCCCCAAACCGTCCTACGACCTGTGGGAAGAACGTCGCGGCGTGCTGGCGTTCACATGCGCGACCGTGCACGCGGGGCTGATGGCGGCCTCGAACTTCACCGAAGGGTTCGGCCAAGCGGGCCTCACCGACACCTATCGCCGCGCCGCGGCTGAAGTGAAGTCCGGCATGGACCGGTTTCTCTATCGTCCGGAACTTGGGCGTTTTGCCCGTATGGTGACGTTCACCAAGAACGGGACGCTGGAGAACGTGGATGCCACGATTGACGCCAGCCTGTATGCGCTCGGCCAGTTCGGGATTTACGAGCCGTCGGATGAGCGCGTGGTCCGGACGATGACCGCCGTCCGCGATCGCTTGTGGTGTAAGACTCCGGTTGGGGGGATCGCGCGCTATGAGAACGATTATTACCACCAGGTCAGCCAAGACCTCGCCAATGTTCCCGGCAATCCCTGGTTCATCTGTACCCTCTGGATCGCCCAGTGGCTGATCAAAAAGGCGACGACCATGGAGCAGCTCAAGGAAGCGATCCCGCCCCTCGAATGGGTGGCCGACCGGTGTCTGCCCTCCGGCGTGCTCGCCGAGCAGGTCCATCCCTATACGAACGAGCCGCTCTCGGTCTCTCCGCTGACCTGGTCCCACGCCACCTTCGTTCAGGCTGTTCTGGACTACCTCGAAAAGCGCACGGCCCTGGACCTCTGCGGCGCCTGTCATCAGCCCGTACACCCGTTCCGCACGAGGAAGACCAGCGAGACCTAGATTTCCTTCTCTCCCTGGGGAGAGGGCCGTGTGCGGAGCCTTGCGAGCGGGGCGGAGGGGATGCTAGGATACAGCCGTGCCCAATGTAACGTTGGTGTATTCTCAGAGCTGTGCGGCCTGTCCCGCCGCCAAGGAACTCTGGAAGGGGCTGCGCGTCAAGCACAGCTTCAGCTATCGCGAAGTGGACATCCTTAGCCGGGACGGCCAGGAACTGGCGGACCGGCATGCGATCCGTGCGACCCCGGCCTCGATTGTTGACGGCAAATTGAAGTTCATCGGCGTGCCTTCCCGCGAGAGCGCCGAGAAGGCCCTGGGCGTCCGGCCGCCGGACAGATAGGAACGCACATTGGCCGACGAATTCGATAACGAGTTCGACCTCGATGTCCTGCGCACTCTGCCGCGGGCGAAGCCCCCGAACTGTCCCGTCTGCGACGAGCCGATGATCTTTAATGACGGCGGCTGGTTTTGCGGTGACTGCAACGGCACGGACTGCGGCCCCGAGACCGGCTAGCGTTCTGCCCTCCGCTTCGATGGAAACGGTAGAGCAGTTCCTCGACCGCGCCATGCCGATGTTGCAGCGGTCCGATCCCATTCCCAAACTTCTCCCGCAAGTCCGTCTCGGCCGGATGGCCCCTGATTCGCCGGCGCTCATCGCCATCCTGGAGTCCTGGCTGGAGGCCTTCGTCCAGGTGCTGAAAGACGGCCAAAGCGTGCTGGATGTGGAAGGCGTGCTGCGGCTGGACCCCCATCCGCGGATCGCGGTGCTCGTGGAGGCCGGTGTGCTGGCCGAAGGACACCCGCAAGTCAAAGCTCTCCGCGATGCCTGGTCCGAGGCGTTGCGCGCGGCCCAGCAGCGAAAGTGAACTGCAAATCCCTCGCCCCTTGAGAGCGCAGGGCCGGGTGAGGGGGTCTTCATCCGATGCAGGGGCGTATGGCGACACGCCCTGCCCATCATCTTCTAGCCACCCCGCCGAAGCAGGACAGGAGAAAAGTAACGATCTTCGATTGCGCGTGTCTCACTGATTATGGCTGGGCATCTTCTCATGAGTACTGGGCGTTCATTGTCGCGCAGAAGCATCCGGCGCTGTCCGGCCGTGAGCAGGAGGTCTCGCAGGTTCTGGCCGATCCGGATGAGATACGGCAGAGCCGGAAGGACCCGAAAGACTATCTGTTCTACCGTGGCAGACCGCCGCGCTGGCTTTGCTCGGTGGCGCGGCGGGAGCCGGAAGCGGGATTCCTCATCACCGCGTATCCGACAGATGCCGTAAAAGCAGGGGTGACGGTATGGACAAGGTCAAAGTAATCCACGATGCAGTCGGGCATACGCTCACGGTATGGCTGGACGATCCGGCGAAGGAGTCCGTGTGCGAGGAGACCACCGACGAGGTCGTCCTCATGAAAGATGCTCAGGGCAGGATCATCGGATTTGAACTCCTCCATTATCGCCCGTCGAGTGCGGAGGCTGAACTCGCCGTTGAGACCGTGGTGCGGACGGGAAGCTAGCCTATCAGCCACTGTTAGATCTGCCCCTTATAAATTTCTCCTCGCCCCTTGCGGAAGAGGGGAGGGTGAGGGGTGCGGCACGGGGACTGGCTCGCCTTCCGAGGCGTGCCTTGTATCTTACGCTCAAGGCGTTAATGATACAGCTCATCATCAACCCGGATGTGATAGACCGAAGGTGCCGAGGTCCGCAGAGACCGGGGGACAGCCAGGGTCGTCACGTCCTCAACCTGTAGAGCCCGAACAGTTGCGTGGGTCATTGAGCCCGCATCCGGTAAGACCGGGTTACCACAGGAGGATCTCCCCGTATGAAGCAGGCCGACGTGTTTGT
>CAZITU010000078.1:0-12596 GCA_964542245.1 uncultured Nitrospirales bacterium
TAGCCGATTCGACCGCAGCGGTCGAATCGGAAGGGCGCACGCTCATATTATCTACTGTGCCTCATGGGAAATGGGACGTAAACTCATTTGAGGCGGCTACTGGTCGAAATCCGGTAACCCAAAGACCGCATCATAAAACCCGGCCCGGTGGTACAGCTTCGACCCTCCCGATTTCTTGCGCAATTCCACACACAACCACGGTCGCCAATCAACGCACTGCGAACTGGTACTTTTTATGCTCAAACCACTATGGAAAGGTGAAGAGGCGATGCGACCGCTCGAATGCGCGATTATGGCTTGGGCGAGTATGTGGCTCCTGGGGACAAGCCCACTTCAGGCCGCGCAGGAGGACATATGGCAAAGGCCTTCAGACTATCAAGGGCCTGTAACCACAGGGTCCTACCCTCCTCCCGCCGTTGAGAGGCGCCCCTATCCTGAAAAGCGCCGTCCCGGCGAGATCAGCTTTGAGACCTACCGAATGCTCTCGACCGGTACCACCGAAGCGGAGATCCTCACCAGGGCCGGCCCGCCCCGCTATACCTTCAGAATTGCTCGCGGCGCATGGGTCTGGGTCTATCTCAACGACGAGTGGCTCGTGGAGGTGACCTTCTCAGGCGGCCGCGTCGCCAACATCAGCCGCTACCGCCCAAGACCGTGAGATCTACTTTCCGCTCAGTCGGTCAACGCAAGAATCCGAGATTCAACGTGGGAAAGGCGCGGAGAAGGTCCACGGTGAGCGTGGCCCCGCCCGTCGGCCCCTTATCCTTGTCGTTGAAGGTGTCATTCCAGGTTTCAAGCCGGAGGAAGCCGATGGTCACGGACCCCGACCCCAAGAATTCCTTGCGGCTCTGACCGACCCCGTTCACAAAAAGCCCTGAGTCCCACGTGAAAGTCAGCTCTACCTCCCAGGCGGGGGGACCGTCACCGGTTCCGTATGACCCAGCGCTTACGGAGGCCTGCAAGACGGTCGCGGACGGCTTGACGGCGTGCAACACAGCGCCATCAAACAATCTGCTGTAGCGGCCCATGCCCGAGAAACGGACTCCGAGCGGCCCAACGTAGCGCGCCAGCGGATGGCTCTCCCAATCAGGGAAAGGCCGTAACCGGCGAAGCCCGGCTCTCCCGTAGAGCTCCTGGTAGAGCGTACCGACTGAAAAGCCGACGCCTCCGAACAAATCCTTCGGCTGCCCGAGCACGTTGAGCCATCGTATCCAGCCGGTCACAGAGCCATCAACCGTCGCATCGGTGTCTTCCCGCGTCGCACCTGATTGCACCGGCCGGAAACCGAAGGTGCCATGGAGCTCGTTTTGTATGAACTTGCTGGGTTCGTCTGCAGTGGGGCCGATGCCCAGCGTGAGATTGGTACTCAGGTCTTCAAGCGGATCCCAAACCTGTTCCCAATGCTTCGTCCAACTCAGCGAGAGGAGGTTCAATCCCAATGTCCCCTGGATGGTGGAATCGTACCGCGTAGGTGGGACTTCTTTATCAAATTCGGTAAACCGATTGACCGCCAATCCGGCCGTGAGCGTCGTGTACTGATCGGGGTAGCCAATGCCGCCCCAATGCACGGTCGGCGAAGGAGATTCAGCCTCCACCAGAGCCGGCGTGGCGAGCAGAACGAGAAATACGATGCGGCCCGCTCTCACGCCCATGCCATACTCTAGCGCGAAGCGGGCCGCAGAAATCAACTCCTCCCGTACCAGAAGCCCCTCCTCTTTACTAGGATGTCATGGAGTATTAGGGTATAGCTTTCTGTCTATTCGCCCGCTTGAGGAGGTACGACGATGGAACTGAAAAGCTCAACGCTTGAGGCAGGTGGGATGATTCCCAAAAAGTACACGTGTGACGGACCGGACGTGTCTCCGCCCTTGAACTGGTCCGATGTCCCGACCGAGACCAAGAGCTTGGCGCTCATCACCGACGACCCGGATGCGCCAATGGGGACTTGGGTGCACTGGGTGGCATGGAATATCCCACCGACCGCGCACGCCCTCGAGGAAGATGTCCCCAAGCGCGACTCACTCCCCAATGGGATGAGGCAGGGCACGACGGACTTCCGAAGGATCGGCTATGGGGGCCCCTGCCCGCCCTCGGGGACGCACAGGTATTTCTTCAAGCTGTACGCGCTCGATACCGGCCTGAACCTTCCTCCGAGCACGACTAAGAAGGAGCTCGAGAAGGCGATGCAGGGCCACATTCTCAAGCAGGCCGAGCTGATGGGGAAGTACGCCCGGAAGTAGAGCGTTTTAACCTTTCCCCGATCGCCGTGTCTCATTGACAAGAAGAGCGGAGCGGCTTACGCTTTCTTTTCGCGGAGGCGGCATGGATCAAGAACTCGTTCAGCGCTTTGATGCGCTCGACCTGCAGTTACGAGGACTCAACCAGCAATTCGAAGGGGTAGGGCAACGATTCGACCGCGTTGATCAACTCCTTGACCGGGTTGAACAACGACTGGACGGGCATGATCAGCACTTTTTATCACTTGACCAACGCTTTGATGAGGTAAAGCGGCACACCGGCGTGCTAATCAAAGGCCTCAGGCAAGAGCTTCAGCTCGTGGCCGAAGGCGTATTAACCCACATCGACGTCCGCCATGCCGAGGAACGGGCATACGCCGATCAGCAATCCCGGGAAATCCACGCCCTCTTCCGGCTCTCCCACGACTCCACCGAGCAACTCAGCCAGCGCGTGGAGATCCTCGAACGGAAGCAACAGAATTAGGGTTTGCCGCCCACATCCTCCCGCCAGTGGCGTATTGAGAGAGAAAGAGAGTTCCCCCTTGTCCCGAGCTAGCACGTCACGTGCAGGATCGCGTTGGTTTCGTCAAGATCTCGCTGTATCGCCTCAAGAGCTTTATACGTGGGAAGAATGAGCAATTCGATTTTGCGCTCCTTGGCTGCCGCCTTCACTTCTTTCATCACCGGCATGCCGCCGTTGGCTCCGGTGCCGACCACCAGCCGGCGGCACTTCCATGGTATCTCCTCCTCTACCGACAACGGCGTATGTCCGAAGTCGTCGCGGAATTTCTTGGACGGTTTTTTCTTGCGCTTGCGGACTTCACCGCAGTCAATCACGACGTCGTGCTCGTAGGTTGTGCCGTCAATCCGGATCGAGCCAAAGGAGAATTCCTCGAACCGCATAGGTCACCCTCTATTTCCGGCTGTACTTCCCCATCAGCTCACTCAAGCGAGTGTAGCCCGACCTTGGCGGAATAGCCAGCAGTGAAGGATCTCATTCTGCAGCCATCTCGGAAAGTCGATTTTTCTTTGCCTTCGGCGTGAGCTGATATGGTTCCACAAAATGGAGGATAGACCATGAGAGTTGGTTATAAGAGAACGTCAATTGCTCGCCTCGGCGCTGCCCTTGGTTTTGTCTGCGGGTTGATCGGTCTTCTCGCAGGCCTGACGGACCATACCTGGAAATTGGGATCGCTCGGCTGGTTTACCGGTGGCGGTTTGCTCACGATGATTGCGCTGTTCATCCTCGTGGACGGCGCGATTGCGTTCCAGAAAGCGCGGATAGCCCCACACAGTCTCGACGATTAGCCTCGCTGGTCTTTCAGGAGCGTGGAGCTTAGGGCGAGGGGCCTTCACTTGATTGAAAGGAGTTGGCCATGAGCATCCTGAGACGACTGAAGGACTATTGGGATCGCGCAAAGGTTCCCGCAAAGTCCTGACTCATGAGGAGACGTTTACGGCCTCGAAGCTAGCCCAGGCACTGCATGTGCCGGGGAAAGAAGTGGCCAAGGTGGTGGTCCTGAAGGTAGGGGAGCGTTTCGTCATGGCAGTGCTCCCCGCCAACTGGAAGGTGGACCTCAAGCAACTCATCGTTATCTTTCAGACACCACATGTAAGACTGGCCACCGAAGAGGAAGCGGGTGGATTGTTCCCGGATTGTGAACTCGGCGCGGTGCCGCCCTTCGGAACCTCTATGGCCTGGAGGTGTACGTGGATCGGGTTCTCACGGGAGACGAGGAGATCGTCTTTCAGGCCGGGACACACCACGAGGCGGTGAAGCTCCGCTACCAAGATTTTGCCAACCTCGTTCACCCTCAGGTGGCCGAGTTTCATACGGCTGCCTCAGGTCCCAAGACTGATCAGGGAGGGTGATATGGATACACGTCTACCGGCGAAAATGAGGGCTAGCTCAGCCTGTCCCCGTTTTCGTTTCCATAAACTAGGCAGGGGGTGGCGGCGAACGGGCCTGTAATAATCTGCTAGAATCAGGCCATGGAACAGCACCACGATGACAGACTGGCCAGAAGACTCATCCTGGACGAGCTTTTTGACCTTTCACTGTACAAAGCGCTGCGCGACATCACGGAAGGCGACAGCCAAAAGGTGCTCGACGAGTTGATCCGAGTTGAAACCACGCACTTCGCCTTCTGGCAGGAATTCTTCAACCTCCAACTTACCACCCTCGACCTTCCACGCCGTCTGAAGTTCCAGCTCATCATCCTAACCTGCCGCCTCTTCGGAACACCCGCGATCCATCTGGTTCTGGAAGCCATCGAGGTCTACGGCGTGCGGAAATATTTGACGCTCTGGAAGCGTTACAAGGACGGGCCGCTCGGCGCCGCGGTCAAAGACATTCTGGTGGATGAATTCAAACACGAGGACACGGTCGTCACCAAACTGACCGGGCGGAAAATCAACCCGGAGCGCATCCGCAACATCTTTCTCGGTCTGAACGACGGTCTGGTCGAGATCCTGGGAGCGGTCAGCGGGTTCTTTGGGGCCTTCGGCGACGCGATCACCGTCCTCATCGCCGCCTCCACCACGGCAGTGGCCGGCGCGCTGTCGATGGGAGCCGGGGTCTATGTCGCGATCGGCTCCGAGAAGGAAGTCAAAGCAACGGAATCGGCCAAGCAGCAATTTCTCGGAGCGACGACGACAGCGATCGCCATGGAGGAGCAGCCGCTCGGCTCGGCGCTCATCGTCGGGGGGAGCTATATCGCGGGCGCCACGGTCCCTGTCCTGCCGGTCCTTTTCGGCGCGAAGGACGCGTTGTTCTCCCTCGTGACGGCCGGCAGCATGATCATTCTGGTGTCCATGCTGCTGGCGTTTCTCTCCGGCATGAACATCAAAAAACGCATCCTCACTAACCTGGTCATTATCACCGCGGCCGTTGGCATCTCCTATGCCATCGGAACCGTCGCCAAAACTCTGTGGGGAGTTTAGACCGAGCAGCGGGGGCTGAGCGCTTCCTGGACGGTCTTGCCGATCTCGGCGGGGTTGCGCACGACGATGACGCCGGCGGCTTCCAGTGCGGCCATCTTTTCGGCCGCCGTGCCCTTCCCACCCGTGATGATGGCGCCCGCATGGCCCATGCGGCGCCCCGGCGGGGCCGTGATGCCCGCGATGAAGCCGATGACCGGCTTGCGGATGTTCTCTTTGATGTAGATGGCGGCCTTGTCCTCGGCGTCGCCCCCGATCTCGCCGATCATGACGACCGCTTCGGTCTCCGGGTCCTTCTCGAACATCGCTAAGAGGTCAATGTAGCCGGTGCCGATGATCGGATCGCCGCCGATCCCGATACAGGTCGTCTCGCCCAAGCCAAGGGTCGTGAGCTGATTCACAGCCTCGTAAGTCAGCGTCCCGCTGCGGGAGATCACCCCCACCCGCCCCTTTTTATGAATGAATCCCGGCATGATGCCGATCTTGCACTCGTCCGCCGTGATGATCCCCGGACAGTTGGGCCCGATCAGCCGCACGTCCCGCCCGCGCAAGGCCCGCTTCACCTTGACCATGTCGTTGACCGGAATGCCTTCCGTAATGCAGACGATCAGGCGAATGCCTGCATCGGCGGCTTCCAGAATAGCATCAGCGGCAAACGCCGGCGGCACAAAAATCAATGACGTATCGCACTGGGTCTTTCTCACGGCGTCGCGGACGGTATTGAAGACCGGAATGCCCTCGACCTCCTGACCCGCTTTCCCCGGCGTCACTCCCGCGACCACCTGTGTCCCATAGGCCTTACACTGCGTGGCGTGAAACGACCCTTCCTTGCCCGTGATCCCCTGCACAACCACCCGCGTGTTCTTATCGACCAGAATGCTCATGACTTCCCTTTCAGCGTTTCAAACTCGTCTGCTGTTCCCTTCCTGACTTCTCCACCCGAATAATCTTCTCTCGCCTCACGGACACTCTCAGCAATTTCATCCCGCCGCCGCTCGACAAGGCGACTCTTGACAATCTCAACGAGGGCCAACCGCTCCTCATCAGACAGCGATTCGACCAGATCCAGGGCTTCCCTAAAGGTCACCGTACTCATGGCCGCCTCTTGTTGGGATTGCTTCCTTGAGACTATTGAATCACGTTCGCGCGATCAGAACAACCTCTGCACCACCACCCGCGTGTTCTTATCCACCAATATGCTCTTGGCCTTCCTTACCTATTAGGCTTGCCCCTCAACGGAAGCATTCTTATGTCTCGAATCGAATGGAAGGCTGCCCAGTCGCTTAACCAGTCATTATTACAGTAGGGTCCAATAACGAGCAGAAATTCTCCGTGAAATGATCCTTGTTGAGCGATATCTTGCTTAACTTTATTTGCCGTCTCAACTGCAGAGGCCAGGAAGTCCTCATCCGGTACATACGTAATCAGGACCTTCAACTGGCTGCGATGATCGCAGAGATTCCGTATCTCCTTATCTATTGTCTTGTAGTCGTGTTCATGCTCAATCGTGATTTCGTGGTCACCCTTTTTCCATGTTTGGTCCAGCCTGCCGCCACCGTGGGATGTCCTTTCCGTTACCACTTTGTAGCCTAGGCCTTCAGCCATTTTCTTGAGAAGCTCTCCCATTGCTTTAGTATATTGCGGGGTGGATAGTCTAATTTTGTTAATTTGTTCTTTGTCATCAGAAGTTCTCTTGTAAAACTCTCTGTACCACTCTCCAGCCGTCATTCGATACTCTCCTTTAGCGTGATGGCCAGGCCTGCGTCGAGAATCACGAGGAGGATTGGACCACCGCCCTATGTCCCCTCACCCTGACCCTCTCCCTCAAGGGGCGAGGGGTCTCTTGAGCAGGTGACACCGCATGGGCGCCCAGATGCAGCGCGGGGCGTACAGCCGGGTTCCGGGACTTCGACGGCGAAACGCCCAGCTGCACTGGGCTATGCGGGGGCAGGACCCGCGAATCCCGCCGCCTCCGCCTTTTTCCGCTTCTTCCCCGTCATCGCCACGATCTTCTGCGCCGCCTCCCACAGGTCCGTCGCCACGTCCACCTTGAGGCCGGACTCCAGCAGCAACTTCCGCCCTTCCTCGGCGTTGGTCCCCTGCAACCGCACCACGACCGGAATCTTGATGTTGACTTCCTTGGCTGCCTCGATCACCCCGTGCGCGATCCGCTCGCAGCGGACGATCCCGCCGAAAATGTTGATGAAGATGCCCTTCACGTTCCGGTCCTTGAGCAAAATCCGAAAGCCGGCCGCCACCGTTTCCTTCGTCGCTCCTCCACCCACGTCCAGGAAGTTCGCCGGTTCGCTCCCGGCCAGCTTGATCACGTCCATCGTCGCCATGGCCAGGCCTGCGCCGTTCACCATGCAGCCGATGTTGCCGTCCAGCTTGACGTAGTTGAGATTGTTGTTGGTTGCCTCGATCTCCAGCGGCTCTTCCTCGTGCAGATCGCGGAATGCCTGCACGTCCGGGTGCTTGAACAGTCCGTTGTCGTCGAACGACACCTTCCCGTCCAGCGCGAGCAGACGCTTATCCTGCGTGATTACCAGCGGATTGATTTCCACCAGCGACGCGTTCTTTTCCATGAACAGCCGGTAGAGGTTGCCGAGCATCGTGATGAAGGGATTCACCACCGTCGGCTCGAGCGCCGGAAGGCCGAGGTTGAATGCCAAGTTCCTCCCGTTGTAGCCCTGGAAGCCGACCGCGGGGTCTATCGGCTCTTTCAGGACCTTCTCCGGGGTATGGGCGGCGACCTCCTCGATCTCCATGCCGCCTTCGGTGCTGGCGATGAAGACGGGCCGGCCGGAGTCTCGGTCCACCAGCAGGCTCAGGTACAGTTCCTTAGCAATCCCGACCCCGTCTTCCACCAGGACGCGGCGCACTTTTCGACCCTTAGGGCCGGTCTGGTGCGTCACCAGGGTCTTGCCGAGCAGTTCATTGACCAACGCCGGCACCTCGTCGCGGTCCTTCGTGATCTTGACCCCGCCCGCCTTGCCGCGGCCGCCGGCGTGGATCTGGGCCTTCACGACATAGAGCAACGGATCCTTGGCGGTCGAAGGATCGGTTTTAAGGGTTTGGATAGCCGTATCGAGTTGTTGCAGAGTTTCCAGCTTCTCCGCCCATTTCTCGGCCGCGAGAGGAGTCCTGATCTCCTTCCCCTGCGGCACCGGGATACCAAACTGCGCAAACAACTGCTTGGCCTGGAATTCATGAATGTTCATGCGGGTCCCTTCTGGCGGGAGGGGTACGGCATGCCGTGCCCCTACTCCTTTCTGACGTAGTCCGGGAACAGCATCGGCGACGTTCCGACGAGTGTCGCCACGTGCTTCTTGGCCTCCGCCCTGAACCGCGCCAGGTGCTCGAGCGTCAGCTTGCCCTGGAGCATGGTCTTGGCGCGCTCGGCGGAGGTGGTCCCGGACCGCTTGCCGTACACCATCAGGTCCAGGAGTGAGTTCCCCATCAATCGGTTCCGGCCGTGCAGACCGCCGGAGGCCTCGCCGGCCACAAACAGATTACGCGCGCCGGACTCGCCGTTCACATCAATCTGCACGCCGCCGTTCTGGTAATGGAGCGTGGGATAGATCAGCACCGGATCCTTGGCGATATCAATGCCGTACCGCTTGAACTGCCTGACCATGGCGGGGAAATGCTTCTCCAACGTTCCCGGTCCCTGCTCGACATCCAACAACGGCGTGTCGAGCCAGACCCCCAGCCGCCCGGTCACGGTCCGCACCCCACGCCCTTCCTCGCATTCTCTGATGATTGAAGAGGACACCACGTCGCGCGTGTCCAATTCGTTCACGAATCGTTCGCCCTTGGCGTTCACCAACTGCCCACCCTCGGACCTGATGCCTTCGGTCACCAGGGCGCCGATCAACTGTTCCGGGTACACGGCACCGGTCGGGTGATACTGGAAGGTGTCAATCTGCAGCAGCTTGGCGCCGATCCGGTACGCCATCGGCAGCGCGTCCCCGGTGGCACCGTAGTGGTTGCTTGTGGGAAAGCCCTGAATGTGCAAGCGCCCGATGCCGCCCGTCGCGAGAATGACCGTCTTGGAGGCGACCACCACGTAGCGCTTGTTGTCCAGGTCCTGGAGCACCGCTCCCGTGCAGGCGCCTGTTCCGTCGCTGAGCAGCTCGACAGCGGCGCTGAATTCCAGCAGCGGGATCTTCTTATTCAGGACCTCATCCTTCAGCACCCGCATGAGCTCCAGGCCGGTGTAGTCGGAGCAGGTCAGCAGCCGCGGCTTGGAACTTCCGCCGCCCTTCTTGACGTGGAGGTTGCCGTCTGGGTCCCGGTCGAACAGGACGCCCAATTCGAGCAGCCATTTGGCGATGGACGGCCCCTCCTCCACGAGCACCTTGAGGAGCCGGTGGTCGTTCTTCATGTGCCCGCCCTTGAGCGTATCGAGGAAATGCTGGACCGGCGAGTCGTCCGGCGCGACGGCGATCTGCATCCCGCCCTGGGCCATGACCGTATTGGAATCACCCAGGCGCAGTTTCGTGGCCAGCAGCACCTTCGCCCCGTGCGCGTGGGCGTGCAGGGCTGCCGCGCAGCCGGCGCCCCCGCCGCCGACGACCAGCACATCTACGGTATGGGCCGGGGTCAGGTCCAGGTCGGCCGGCACGGGGCTGTCGCCTTCGAGCAAGGCCGCGACCTCGCGCACCGTCAGCTCGCCCGCATTCGGGCCGAACTTGATCGGGCGGTAGGCGTTCTCTCTATAATCGGGATGGTATTTCTTGATCAGCGTGTCGCGTTCATTGGCGGGGAACTTCGGCAGGTTCTGGGGACGACGCGCGTCGCGGGTCTTGTGGACGAGGTCCTGAAGGGCGCGCAACTCCATTACGGGGGCTCACCATTTTAACGCTGCTCGGCAGCGCCAGCGGCTTCTGAAGCCGCGAGGTCTTGGCCGAGCGGCGTTCCTAATAGCTCGCAGCTACGGACGCCGCAGGCGCCTACTTGATTGCCGCGCAGACTTCCTTCAATTGCTGCTCGTTCATGTTGAAGAGGCGATCCCACTCCGAGTCATATTGGCCCTGCTCGATCTGGTCAATCCGCGCCTCCAGACGTTGCGGCTTCTCCGTGAAGAACGCCCCTTGCGCCCGACTGGCATACACGGCGACCAGGTTCGGCGCGATGTCCGCGATGCAGACCGGCACGCAAAGTCCGCACATCACACAGTCCATGAACATCTCGGAGACCGCCTTGAAATCGCCGAAGACCGCCCGCCACACGCCGTCCCGGACGTCGATCCCCTGCGGGCAGGCCTCGGTGCAGGCATTGCAGTTGCGGCAGAGCGGGGCTTCAGGGTACAGGCTGAACAGATCCTGCTTGGGATCCTTCAATTCGGCCAAATTGTAAGTAGCTTTACGGGCGGGAAACGGCGAGACCATCGTGAAGGACATCCCGTCTTCCACCGCAGTCGAACAGGCCAGGCACGTCCGGACCTTGGGGTCGTCCTTGGTTCGATAGTAGGTCGCGCAGGCGCCGCAATAGCCCCCCAGACAGCCGGCGCCTCGTATGACTTCCTGCCCGCTGTACCACAGGGCCTTGATGACCGTGATCCCTTCCGGCACCTGATACTTCTTGCCGGCGATCTCGACGGTCACCATCTTGGGACGCAGGACTTCTTCCTGGTCTATGGCGACGTTCTTATCGAAGCCCTTTAGTTCCATCGTGTCTCACAAGGTAGGGGCGGTTCGCGAACCGCCCCTACACAGGTTCCAATTACATGTTGTTGATGATCGCCGTCCCGAACTCCGAGCACTTGATTTCCTTCACGTCGGTCCGCCCCTCCTGCGTCATCAAACGCGCGAAGTCATAGGTCACGGTCCCGGTGTTGATCGCCTTGGCCATCCCAGACTCGATCAGCCGGGCCGCCTCGGTCCACCCCATATACTCCAGCATCATCACGCCCGAGAGGATCACCGATCCCGGATTGACCTTGTCCTGGCCGGCGTACTTCGGCGCGGTCCCGTGAGTGGCCTCAAAGCAGGCATGGCCGGAGACGTAATTGATGTTGGCACCCGGGGCGATCCCAAGGCCGCCCACCTGGGCCGCCAGCGCATCGGAAACGTAGTCGCCGTTCAGGTTCAGCGTCGCGATCACGTCGTACTCGGCCGGCCGGGTCAGGATCTGCTGGAGGAAGTTGTCCGCGATGGCATCCTTGATCAGGAGCTTGTCGGCCGGCGGGTTGCCGCCGCAGTCGTCCCAGGCAACCGTTTTGTCTCCGAACTCCTTCTTGGCCAGCTCGTATCCCCACTTCCGGAAGTAGCCCTCAGTGTACTTCATGATGTTGCCCTTGTGCACCAACGTCACGCTCTTCCGCTTGTGAGCCAGCGCCCAGTTGATCGCCGCACGAACCAGCCGATAGGTGCCCTCCTCACTCACCGGCTTGATGCCGATGCTGGAGGACTCAGGGAACCGGATCTTCTTGACCCCCATCTCCTTCTGGAGAAAATCAATCACTTTCTTGACTTCCGCCGAGCCCTTCTCCCATTCGATCCCGGCGTAGATATCCTCCGTGTTCTCGCGGAAGATGACCATGTTCACAAAATTGGGCTTCTTGACGGGAGAGGGCACCCCCGTGTACCACTTCACCGGCCGCTGGCAGACATACAGGTCCAGGATCTGCCGCAGCGCCACGTTGATGCTGCGGATGCCGCCGCCGACCGGCGTCGTGAGGGGGCCCTTGATGCCGACCAGGTATTCCTTGAAGGCATTGGTGGTGTCGTCGTGCAGCCAGGTGTTGGCCCCATAGATCTGATTGCACTTCTCGCCGGCGTAGACCTCGAACCACTCGATCTTCCGTTTACCGTTGTAAGCCTTCTGCACGGCGGCGTCGAACACGCGGATGGACGCGGCCCAGAGGTCCGGCCCGGTGCCGTCGCCTTCGATATAGAGTACGATCGGGTTGTCCGGGACGTTCAGCTTCATGCCCGGTCCCATCGTGATTTTTTGTCCCTTAGTCGGCGGAGTCAGCTTCACGTAGCCCATTGTTCCTCTATTCCTCCCTCTGCCCCCCACCCTCACCCTCCCCATCGAGGGGGGAGGGATGGGAGGGGGTGGTTGTTTGTTAATTCAGCGCGTTCAGCGCGGAGCCGGCTTTGAACCACCCGACCTGCTGCTCTGTCAAACTGTGATTGGCCTGGAGCGTGACGTCCTTCCCGTCGGCCTTGTGGATGACCACCTGCACCGGTTTCCCCGAAGCCAACGCCTGTAACCCCACCACGCTGATACGGTCGTTTTGCTCGATCTTGTCGTAGTCCTGGGGGTTGGCAAAGCTCAAGGGCAGCACGCCCTGCTTCTTTAGATTTGTCTCGTGGATGCGGGCAAAGCTGCGCGTCAGCACGACCCTCACGCCCAGGAATCGCGGCGACATCGCGGCATGCTCGCGGCTGCTCCCCTCGCCGTAGTTCT
>CAZITU010000079.1:0-12555 GCA_964542245.1 uncultured Nitrospirales bacterium
CTCGACGAGCCACCCGGCATGGCCAAACTGGCCGCGAACTGGATCGCGGCGTCGGTGGACCATGCCCGTCCTTCGGTAGGAGGCGGGTGTTGAGGTGCTGCACAAAATCCTGAAGAGCGGGGATTTGGCTTTCAGAGTCTCCGGCCGGTCATGAGTTCGTAGGCCTCATCAATCGTGTTGACCTCCTTCACGGTCACATTCAGTTCTAACCCCAGTCTTTCGAGGTTCCATTGGGCGCTGTACATCTGTCCATGGGGGATCAGGACGGTTCGGTAGCCCTCCCGTGCAGCGGCCCGGACTTTGTCGGCGATTGCGCCTACCGGTCCGATTCGCCCATTGGCTTGGAGGGTCCCGGTGAGCGCCACTCCGCGTTGGATGGTCTCACCTCTCAACACCGCAAGGAAGCCGACCGTCATGACCGCTCCGGCGCTCGGACCATCGCTGCTGCTCGGAACGTACGCAAGGCCTCCGATTCTGAGGATGCCCGTGCGGCTGATCGAGAGTGTCCGGTCGAGCGCGTACTGAAAGGCGGCCTGCATGGCGGCCATGGACTCGCTTCTGAAGTGCACATTGCCCCTGTCCCATGCGATTTGCATGGGATCGGGTGAGGCCTGCTGATCCCAGCGCAAAGTCATGACCTCGAACACGCCGCGGTCATTGGCCCTGATTGACGCCAGAACCGGCACCTCCACGAAGTTTTCTGCCGAGACCGTCGTGTCTGTCAGAAACCAGAAGGCGCCCAGGGTCATCAGCGGGATGATGACTCGGAACTGCGAGGGACGGCGAGATGTCATGGGGGACCTCTTTAAGACCCGCATTATGGTGTAAAGGCCTCGCTTATGGGACGGCGGGCTTCGGTGCCCTCTTTGGCGAAAACGCGATGGACAGAAAGAAGACGCCTGTGGCGAGCAGCACGATGGCCGGTCCGGCCGGCAGGTCGAACTGGAACGACAGCAGGACGCCCGTGACGGAGACGAGGACACCGATCGCCACCGAATAGTTCATCATCCGGCGGAGGCTGGACGTGAGTTGATAGGCAGTGGCGGCCGGTATGAGGAGCAGGGCAAACACCAGAATCGCCCCGACGACCTTGAGGGAGACGACGATGGTGACCGCGACGAGGGTCAACAGCAGAAAGAAAAAACGCCGCGCCGGGACCCCGGAGGCCTCTGCCATGTCCTGGTCGAAGGCGAGAAAGAAGAACTCCTTGGAGAACAGCACGATCAAACCCACCACAAGAAAGGCCAGGATGCCGGTCCAACGGAGTTCCTCGCTCGTCACCGAGAGAATGCTGCCGAACAGGTAGCCGTAAACCTCCGCATTGTAGGTCTTCATCAGGCCGATGAACAAGATCGCCAGCGCCATCGTGGCGGTGTAGAAGATCCCGATGCTCACGTCGAGCTTCAGGCGGCCCCGCTCTTCCAACAGCCCCGTGGCCCAGGCCGTTCCCAAGCCGAAGGCGATCGCCAGCGGCATGGGCTGGGCGCCGATCAAGTACGCCAACGCGATGCCGGCAAACGCGGCGTGAGCCGTCCCGGCTCCGATGAAGGCCAGCCCGCGTAGCACCACGAACACCCCGATCATGGAGCAGAGCCCGCCGGTGAGGGCCGCAGCTACCAGGGCGCGCTGCAGAAAGCCCAATGCGAGAACGTCCAGCATGCGTCAGGTGTGGTGGTGATCCGCGACGATGACGTGTCCGCTGTCGGTGGTCAGGATCTCGGGGCCGTACACCTTGGCGAGAGCCTCCCGGTTCAGGACGGCCTTGGCCGGCCCGATGGCGTGCAGCCTGGTCTTCAACAGGGCGATGCGGTCGGCGAACGGTGCGATGAGGTTGATATCGTGCGAGACGAGCACGACGGTGAGGTGCAGCTCCTGGTGCAGGCGCCGGATCAGGTCCAGCACCGTGTGCTGGGTCGTGGTGTCGATCCCGGTGGTGGGCTCGTCCAACAGGAGGATCTGGGGATGCGGGGCCAGCGCGCGCGCGATGAAGACGCGCTGCTGCTGGCCCCCTGAGAGCGCCCCCAAGGGGTGATCTTCGTACTCCGCCATTCCGACGTCCTCGAGCGCATGGCGCACGATCTCGTGATCCATCTTTCCGGGTCGCTTCCAGAGACCCATCGCCCCGGCCCGACCCATGAGCACGGCCTCGCGGACGGTGATCGGAAAGTAGGGGTCCACGGATCGCATTTGCGGGAGGTAGCCGATCCGGGCGCGGTGGAAACACCGGAGGTCCTGGCAGGCGCAATCGAAGATCTGGAGCGACCCCATCAGCGGCGCCATCAATCCCAAGATGGCCCGCAACATGGTGGTCTTACCGGACCCGTTCGGGCCGATGACGCCGATGAACTCGCCGTCCGCGATTTCCAGCGTGATGTCCTCCAACGCCGGGCCATGGGGATACCGGAACGACGCATGCTCGAAGCGGATCAGGGGCTTGCCGTGGTCGTGGTCGGCGTGATGCGGATGGGTATGGGCCATGGGGTTATGCCACGGGGATCATGATTGCAAGGCGGCGACGAGTTGCGCGACATCGTATTCGAGCATGGCCAGATAGGAGTCGGTGCCTTTGATCGTGCCGGGCAGCGGGGACAGCACCACGACCCGCGCGCCGGTCTCGCGTGCGAGAGCGTGCACGACCTTTTGGTTCAGTTGCGGCTCGGAGACGATGACCTTGATCCTGCCGGCCTTGATCCGACGGGTCAGGTCGGCGAGATGGGCTGCTGTGGGCTCCGCCCCCGTCTGTTGGACGATGTCGCCCTCGATCCGGAAGCCGAACCGCCGGGCGAAGTAGGGCCACGCCGGGTGATGGGTCACGATGCGCCGGTCGGGGAGAGCCGCGACGCGGGACTGGAGATTCTTCCGAACCTGGTCCATGCGCTGCAGATAGTCGGCGAGATTCTTGGCGTAGTCGTGTTTGTGCGTCGGATCCACCTCGATGAGGCCCTCCGCGATGTGCCGAACCATGACCTTGGCGTTCTCCGGGTCCAACCAGATATGGGGATTACCCGAGGGTGAAGATGTGGGATCAGCGGCGTCGTCTCGGATCAGGTCAACCCCCTGTGAGGTGGTGATGACGCGAAGTCGGGGGTTCGCGACGTTCTTGACGAGCCCGCTCACCCATATCTCCAGCCCCAATCCGACCTCCAGGAGGAGGCGCGCCTGTCCGAGCATCTTCAAATCGCTGGGTTTCGGCGAATACGAGTGCTCGCTCTCAAGTCCCGTGATGAGGGTCCGCACCTCCACGTGGTCCCGCCCGACCTGTTCGGCGAACTCCTTCAGGATGGGCAACGTGGCCACGATTTTGACGGGGGTCGCCGAGGTGGTCGTCGGAGAGACAAAAAGGAGGATCAGCGCGCACGAGACGGCCAAGGCGAGCGGTCTCACCATGAGCGGGACGGTAGCACTCTCATTTCGCTAAGTCAACGGAGCCGCCGCGCGCGGGATCGCCCCCCGCGACCGTTTTTCACCCCTCGAAACTGCATGACGGTGAAGAAGAGACGGTCAATTGACACCCCATAGGTCTCATGAGCATAATAGCCGCGGAGGGTGACTATGGTATATGACCTGATCGTGGTGGGAGCCGGGCCGGCAGGGTTGAGCGCCGCAGTCCGCGCGAAAAAAGAAGGCCTTGGCGTGCTCGTCCTGGAGCACGGCGAACTCGCCAATACTACATTCAACTACCAGAAGAAGAAACACGTCATGGCGGAGCCAAGCATGATCCCGCTCCGCAGCGATGTGCCTTTTGAAGCCGGCCCTCGCGAGAAACTCCTCGAAGCCTGGCAGGCATCGGTCAAGCAGCATCAGGTGCAGGTCAATCGTCCGGAAACAGTCAAGGGGATCATCAAGACGGACAGCGTCTTCAACGTCACATCAGACAAAGCCACCTATCAGGCCAAGCACGTCATTCTAGCAATCGGCATACAGGGGAACCCCAACCGGGTCGGTAAGCCGGGAGAAGATCTCCCGCATGTCTCCTATAAGCTGTCGGATCCTTCCATGTACAGGGACCAGGACATCATGATGGTCGGCGCCGGCGACGCCGCCATCGAAGGCGTCTTGGCCCTCTGCGAGAACAATCGAGTCACGGTCGTCAACCGCAACACCGAGTTTTTTCGGCTCAAGGACGCGCTGGACCGCCAGATCAACGAGAAGATCAAGGCCAAGCAGGTGGTGGCCTATCACAGCGCCACCGTCCTGAGATTCGAGCTTGACTACACCTATCTCTCGCTTCCCGACCGCATCGCCAAGGTGAAGACCGACTTGGTGTTCATCCGCATCGGGGCCTCCTTGCCACGGCCGTTTCTTGAGAAGTGCGGGGTCACCTTCCCTTCCCAAGATCGCTCGGCTCTGCCGGCCACTGATGAGCACTATGAGTCCAATGTTCCCGGGCTGTACATCATCGGTGCCGTGGCCGGATACAACCTGATTAAGGAGGGGATGAACCAAGGCTACGAAGTCGTGGAGCATATCCTGGGACGGCCGGTCCAGCCGGTGGACGAACCTCTCCTGATGGAGAAGCTGAAATTTCTTCAAGGGACCCTTGAGAAGCGGCTGGATGCGGTCGCCGGGACGATTCCTTTGGTGGCACACGTGCAGAAGAAGCGACTGCGCGAGTTGCTCCTCCAGGCGACCGTCCATCATGTCCAATCCGGGCACCTGATCTACAAGGAGGACGATTTCAGCGACAGCCTTTACATGATGATGGATGGAAAGGTTGGTCTGACCTTCGCGACCCAACCTCCTGGCCAATTGCCCATCATTCTCACCCGCGGCGCCTTCTTCGGAGAAATGAGTCTTCTCTCCGGACGCCGCCGGTCGGCCACGATCACCTCGGCCAGCTCCGCCGTTCTCATCGAAGCGCCGCGCAAGGCCGTGTTGCGGTTGATGGCGAACGAGCCGACGGTCAAACGATGCATTGACGAAAGCTTCATCAGCCGGGCGCTACGTTCGCTGCTTCTGGGGGAGATTAAAGAAAGTCTCGCCCAAGAGTTGGCCCAAAAAGCCACGATCAAATCCTTCAAGAAGGACGAGGTCATCATCAAGCAGGGCGAGATCGGCGATGCCTTCTATCTGATCCGGTCGGGCCTCGTGAAAGTTCTGAAGCAGGAGGGGGGCAAGGAGACGGTGGTGAAGTACATTCCGGCGGGCCAGTACTTCGGAGAAATGGCTCTCCTCGACGAGCGGAACCCCACGCGCAAGGCCACCGTCACCGCCACGACCCGCACCGAGGTCATCCAGTTGATGAAAGACGACTTCTGGGTGCTGCTGCGTCGGTATCCCGAGTACGAGCGGAAGCTTCGCGAAGAAGCGCAGCGCGTGGTCCTCCACGGTCAGGCCGTTCAGGTCATGCAGGCCGGCGGGGGGGATATGGTCAACCGGATGTTGCAGGAGGGTGTGTTCGAGGGGACCGATGTTCTGTTGATCGACGAGAACAAATGCGTGCGGTGCGACAATTGCGTGAAGGCCTGCGCTGAGACGCACGGCGGGCAGACGCGGCTGTATCGGAACGAGGGGATCCTCTTCGGGAATCTCCTCGTGCCGACTTCCTGCCGTCACTGTGAGAACCCGTTGTGCTTGACCGACTGCCCGCCGGGCGATGCGATCCAGCGGGATCCCAAGGGCGAGGTCTACATCAACGAGAAGAAGTGCATCGGGTGCGGGAACTGCGCCTCGAATTGTCCATACGGCAACATTCTCATGCTGCACCCGAAGCCCCCGCTCAGCGCGTTGGACCGTCTGCTGGGCCTGGTCGGAGTGGCCTCCAAGGAGGCAGATGCCGACGATCTGCCGACCAAGGCCGTAAAGTGCGACCTGTGCCGAAATGATGCGGCCGGGCCGGCCTGCGTGCGGAGTTGCCCGACGGGCGCCGCCATCCGCGTCACCCCGGCTGACTATTTCGTCAAAGTTGATGCGATGGGACGCTGATCAGCGCCCCGCGGAAGGATGAGGCAAAGAGGATACATGGATCTCGGGGCATGACGGAGGGGTCGCTGCTCACCCATGCGGGCAAGCGGTACTTTCACTTGGGAGTGCTTGCCGGGGTGATCCTCATCGGGAGCTACCTCTATTACGCCCGGGAGACGACCCCCTCCGGGGGGAGCCTCGGAGGGCTCATCTACGGCGCGCTCGGACTGCTGGCGATTCTGGTCTTGATGTTCCTCGGGGTCCGAAAGCGCTGGTATACTTCTCACCTGGGTACGGTCCAGGGGTGGGTCAGCGCCCACATCTACCTCGGACTGCTGACTCTTCTGATCATTCCCATGCACGCCGGGTTTCACTTCGGGTGGAACGTGCACACGCTCGCCTTTGCGCTGCTGGTCTTGGCGGTGGTCAGCGGCTTGGTCGGGATCGGTCTCTACCTGACGGTGCCGGCGAAGCTGACCCAGCATGAGGGCGGGATGCTTCCGGATAAGATCGAATCCGAGATCAACCGGATCCTGGATGAGATGGAAGCCTTGGCGGCGGGCAAGTTCGGGGTGTTTCGGGGGTTTTACTTGGGGGAGTTGCACCGCGCCCGTGAGACCAAGCTGAAGGGGTGGCGGGCGTTGTTCCGAGGCCAGGACCGGACGGCCGCCTTGGCCGAACGGACGCAGGAATTCAGCAAGGTCGTGTCGCAGATCCCCAAGGCCCATCAGGAAGACTACTCGCAATTTTTCGGCCTGGTCCTGAAGAAGACCGAGATCGAGAATCAACTGGCGCGGCAATTGCGGCTGAAGAATGCGCTTGAAGCCTGGCTTTACATCCATGTGCCGGTCTCGATCGCCATGGTGGTAGCCGTGATCATCCACTTGCTCGCCGTGGTGTACTTCTAAGAGGGGGACGCATGCCGTTTGTGATCATCGCCAAGACGGTTTCGGCGGCGGGGGAAGAGCAGGCTCAACCGAATGAGGTCGCCGGCTCGACCCTTCGGATCGGCCGCGCGACTGACAATGACCTGCGACTGGAAGACCCCTTGGTTCCGCTCCACCACGCCGAAATCCAGGAGGTGGGTGGCAAGTACTTCCTGCGGGGGCTCGGTGCGGCGGCTTTGAGCCAGAGTACCGGGGAGCAGAAGACGGCCCAGGCCGTGGAACTGACCGGGAGAGGCTCCATCAAGATCGGGCCGTATACCTTGCGGTTCTCCCGACCAGACCCGCAGTCGCCGCTGGTGATCGAGTACGAGCGGGTGAGGGTCGCCGGCCCGACGGTCGGCACCACGGCGGGTACCGAGCCGTCGGCGAAGCCGGTTGCTCCGCTCGCCGGCAAGTCCGCACCGGACAAGACGGCTGTGCCCCCACCCCCCTCTATGCCTGCTGCTCCGGTGGCGCCGGGGGCAGGGCCTGAAGAGTCTCCGGAGAACCTTCCGACCGATGCGGATGATCATCCTGCTCGAACGGGCCGGCGACCGCGTTCGGAGCGAATCAATTTTGCGGCGGCGTACAGCCTGCAGACCCGGTACATCAACAAGACCACTCTTGCCCTGGCCTCGGCGATCCTGGTCCTGGCCTATGTCGTTTTCGCGATCGCCCTGGATAAATGGACCGTCCTCATGCCCGGGGCGGTGTCGGTCAAGCACGCGTCGTTCGTGAATGAATGTGTTCGCTGCCACACCGCGCCCGCCACCTCGTTTGGGCCCCAGGTTCCCGACTCGACCTGCACGGCTTGCCACAAGAGCCCGATGCATTTCGGTGAGCATTCGCTCGCCCCTCCGCTGAACTGCACATCCTGCCACGTGGTCCATAAGGGCGGCATGATACTGGCCAACGTCACCGGCGGGGACTGCGTGCGGTGTCATGCCGATCTGAAAGCCAAAGACCCGACGTTCGACATCCATAAGAACATCATGGATTTCGGCTCCAGCCATCCGGAGTTCGCAGTCACGGTCCGTGACGAGCAAACCGGAGCGGCGCTTCGCGTCCGTCTGGACGATGTTGATCGGCTGAAAGACGGGGCGATGATCAGGCTGAACCATAAGCTGCATCTCGATCCGGGGCTGCCCGTCCTCGAAGCGGGTCCGCTGCAATGCGTGAGTTGCCACAAGG
The DNA here is from genome assembly GCA_964542245.1 of uncultured Nitrospirales bacterium. Taxonomy (GTDB): domain Bacteria; phylum Nitrospirota; class Nitrospiria; order Nitrospirales; family NS-4; genus CAZITU01. Next base: position 8,022 of record CAZITU010000079.1, read on the forward strand.
CACCCGAACACAGGGTCTTACTCATGCCGCCGGTGAAGTATGAGGGGGCCTGCGCGCAATGTCATGCGCTGGACTTTGATTCCAAGTTCGCGGACAAAACGGTTCCTCATGGCATGCGGCCGCACGAGCTGGACCTCTACCTGAGAGTTCTGTATACCTCGTTGTGGCCCTTGAGTGAGGAAGCCAAGGCCGCCGGGACGGCCGTAACCCAGAAAGAACGGGATTGGATCAACGAGCAGGTTGATAAAGCCGAGGAGAAACTCTTCGGCAAGAAGGGGACGCGCAAACGCGGCAAGTGCCAGTTGTGCCATCTCAACGACCCGTCACCGCCGATCGGGGGGATGGACGACCGGTTCCCGTTCCTGGCGAAGACCTCGATCCCGACGCACTGGTTCGTGAACAGCCGGTTCGAACATGCCGCGCATACCATCCTGAAATGCGTGGACTGTCATGAATCTGCTCCAACAAGCGAGGCGACGACCGATGTCCTGTTGCCCAAGGCGGCCACCTGCCGCAAGTGCCATGGCGCCAGTGGAACGGCCAATGCGGCCTGCCTCGAATGTCATCTGTTCCATGAGGTTCCGAAGCCGAAGCAGGCGCGGAATAGTCCAATTACAAAATCTCCAGGTTCTTAAGCGCGGGTGCAGGAACCGCCGTTTCACACTGGAGGACTCTCCGTCATGGCCAGCCGCGAGCACATCCGCCTGGGCGAGGTAGGGGGAGCGGTCCCTCCTTGGCGGCGGTGGGGTCCCTACGTCAGCGAGCGTGCGTGGGGGACTGTCCGCGAGGACTACAGCCCGAGCGGATCCGCGTGGGAGTTTTGCTCACACGACCAGGCTCGGAGCAAGGCGTATCGGTGGGGCGAGGACGGCCTGGCCGGCATCTGTGACCGCTATCAAATCCTGGTGTTCTCCCTCGCCCTCTGGAACGGCCGCGATCCGATTCTCAAGGAACGAGCCTTCGGGCTCGTCCCGTCCGAAGGCAATCACGGCGAAGACGTCAAGGAGTACTACTTCTACCTGGACAGCACGCCCACGCACAGCTACATGAAGTACCTCTACAAGTACCCCCAGTCCGAGTTTCCCTACCGGCAGTTGGTGGAAGAGAACCAACGAAGAGCCGGACAGGGCCCGGAGCACGAGCTGCTGGACACGGGGGTCTTCGGCGAGAACCGCTACTTCGACGTGTTCGTCGAATACGCCAAGGCGTCGCCGGAGGACCTCTGCATTCGGATCGAGGCCGTCAACCGGGGACCTGAGCCCGCGCCTCTTCATATTCTTCCGCAGCTGTGGTTCCGCAATACCTGGGCGTGGAGCGATCGTCCGGGCGCAGAGCCCCGGATCGTGCCGGGCTCCGCGGGAGCCGGCTTCCTGAGCCTCGTGGCCGACGATTCCACGGCCGACCCGCTCCCCAACCTCCAGTTCGAGTACCGCCTCGGGCCGCGCTATTTCTACGGCGAGGCCGGAGGCACGCTCCTGTTCACCAACAATGAGACCAATATGCCGAAGGTCTTCGGGCCATGGGCCGTCAGCCGCTCGCCTTACGTGAAGGATGGCTTCCACCGGCATATCGTGAACGGCGAGCCGACGGTCAATCCTGACCGCATCGGGACCAAGGCCTGCCTGCATTATGTCCGGCAGGTCCCGGCAGGCGGGACGGTCGCGCTGCGGTTCCGGCTGACGCCCGAGCGACTCGCGAGGCCCCTAAAGGACGTGGACAGGGCCATCAAGGAACGCCGTGCCGAGGCGGATGAATTTTACGAGTCCGTGCATCCTCCCAAGGCCACAGAGGACGAGCGGCGGGTCCAGCGTCAGGCCTTCGCGGGGATGCTCTGGAGCAAGCAGATTTATCTTTTCGATGTGAACCGGTGGCTGGAGGGTGATTACCCGGACCGGCCGCCGCCGGCATCGCGGACCGCCATCCGCAACATTCACTGGCGGCACCTGAACTCCATGCGCATCCTCTCGATGCCCGACAAGTGGGAGTATCCATGGTTCGCCGCCTGGGATTTGGCCTTCCATTCCATGCCGCTGACCTTGGTGGATCCGGAGTTCGCCAAGGAACAGCTTTGGGTGATCCTCTTCGAGCAGTTCCAGCACCCCAACGGGCAGATCCCGGCCTATGAATGGGAATTCTCGGATATGAACCCGCCGGTCCATGCCTGGGCCGTCTGGCGCGTGTACAACATGGACCGGATTCGGGCGGGCAAGGGTGATCGCGCGTTTTTGGAAAAGTGCTTCCACAAGCTCCTCATCAACTTTGCCTGGTGGGTCAACAAGGTGGACACCCAAGGGAACAACGTCTTCGAGGGGGGCTTCTTGGGGTTGGACAACATCACGGTGTTGGACCGGAGCGAAAAATTGCCGGGCGGTGCCGTGCTGGAGCAGTCGGATGCGACCGGCTGGATGGGGATGTTCTGCCTGAACATGATGCGGATCGCGTTGGAGCTCGCCAAGGAGAACCGGGTGTACGAGGGGCTCGCGACGAAGTTCTTTCAGCACTACATTTACATCGGCGCGGCGATGAAGCGCATGGGCGGGCGGGACTACCAGCTCTGGGACGACCGGGACGGGTTCTTTTACGACGTCCTGCGGTACCCGGATGGGAGCTTTCACAAGTTTCGCGTGCGCTCGCTGGTCGGCCTCATCCCCCTCTATGCCATCGAACGCTTGGAAGAGGACTGGATCCGGCCGTTCGCCGAATTCCGCGCCAATCTGGAGTGGTTCCTCAAGAACCGGGTGGACTTGGTGCAACGGTGCTGCCACACCATCGAGCGGGACGGGCGACGGGTTCACGTCCTGGCCATCGTCAATGAAGAACAGATGAAACACTTGTTAGCGCGTGTCTCCGACCCAGACGAGTTCCTGTCGGACTGGGGGCTCCGGAGCCTGTCGAAGTTCCACGAGCGGCACCCGTTCGTCTTCGGGTCCCGCGAGGTGCTCTACGAGCCGGGCGAAGCGGTGTGCAAGATCAAGGGGGGAAATTCCAACTGGCGCGGGCCGGTCTGGTTCCCGACCTCGTTCCTCATGATCGAGTCGCTGCGAAAGCTCGGGACGGCATACGGGCCCACGTTGAGTATCGGCATCCCAGGCTCGCCCGATTCATCCATGACGCTCGGCCGGATGGCTGAACAATTGGCGAATCGGCTGATCAAGCTGTTTGTGCGCGATCAGAACGGGCGGCGGCCGATCTACGGCTCCATCACGACATTCCAGGAGGATCCGCACTGGCGGGACCTGGTGCTCTTCCACGAATACTTCCACGGAGACACCGGGGCGGGGTTGGGGGCGTCGCACCAGACCGGCTGGACCGGCCTGGTGGCCTCGCTGATTGACGAGTGGCGGCGCTGACTCAACCGTTCGTCCTGAGGTTCTCGAAGGACGGCCAACAATTCTCCTCGCCCCCGCCTTCATCTTTTTAGATTCGCGCGCCGGCCTCCCATACCCCCGCCGTCCGTGACAAGTCATCAGGGCTTGGCTATACTCGCTTCCGGTCCTCGGTTCTGCTACGCACATGGAAACGACGCTGCAAGTCCTGAACGAACTGGAACGCGCCGGCGTGGTGCGCCGCTATGCCATCGGCGGGGCGATGGGCGCCACGTTCTATGTCGAACCGGTGTTGACCTTCGACCTTGATGTGTTCGTGGTGCTGCCGCAGACGAGTGGCGGGCTGCTGACGCTCGCTCCGCTCTACGAGGCTCTGCGGGCGCGGGGCTATCGCGAGGAAAAGGAGTGCGTGAACATCGAAGGCGTGCCGGTGCAGTTTCTGCCTGCCTACAACGAGCTGCTGGAGGAGGCGTTGGCGGAGGCTCGGGAGACACGGTACGAAGCCACGCCGACCCGCGTATTGCGCGCCGAGCACCTGCTGGCGATCGCGCTCCAGACCGGGCGCGACAAGGACCGCGAGCGGGTGCGCCTACTCCGCGAGCAGGCCTCCCTCGATCAGAAGTATCTGGCGGCCGTCCTCGCCCGTCACGGACTTGCGCTATAATGAAACCAATGGGCGCGTTGAGACCAGAAGTGGCGCGGCTGCTGGCCGCGAAAGAAGACCGGCGGCGCACGCTGGCCGGGCTGCCGTTCCCGGACAAGGTGCGTGCAGTTGTTCGGCTCCAGCGGATGGTCGCGCCGGTGTTGCGTGCGCGCGGGCAACAGGTCCGCGTGTGGAACATCGAAGAGTCGCGCTAGCCGGGTCCGCCCTCATTTCCCCGCCTGTATCCGGCAAGATACCAACCGATCCCTCCGCCGCTGTCCGTGACCATTCATCGGGGCGTGGCTATACGAACCCCTGCGGCCGGTGTCTAAGCGGAAAGAGGGATTGCCGAAATGGCGCGGGCCGAAAAACCAGTACGCGTATCAAGACACGCTCAGCAACAGCTTCGTTCACGCGGCACGACCATGCAAGAAGTGGTCGAAGCCATCAGAACCGAGCCGTGGCAGCCGGCTGAGTTGGGAAAGTTGGAGTGTCGGAAGGATTTTGTTCGTGATTATCAAACATCTGGCACCGGTTTTGTGAGGGCATCGAGGAGTAACTGAAA
>CAZITU010000080.1:0-12295 GCA_964542245.1 uncultured Nitrospirales bacterium
GTCTGCCCGTAGCGATGGATGCGACCCATCCGTTGCTCCAGGCGATTCGGATTCCAGGGGATGTCGTAGTTAAAGAGGATGTGACAGCACTGGAGATTGATCCCTTCTCCGGCCGCTTCGGTCGCCACGAGGACCTGGATCGCGCCGTCTTTGAACTGCTGCTCGGCATACAGACGGCTTCCCGGCTCATCGCGGGAGCCGGATTTCATGCTCCCGTGGATGAATCCGACGCGGAAGCCCCAAGTCTTGAGACGCGTCACCAGATAGTCCAGGGTGTCCTTGAATTCGGTGAACAGCAGCAGTCGCTGATCAGGACGGTCAAAGAAGCCTTGCTCGTGCAGAAGATCCTTCAGGCGGGAGAGTTTGGCCTCGACGCCCGCCTCCTCAACTTGCTGCGCCTGAACGGCGCGGGCTTTGAGTTCGGCGATCTCGTCTCGTACTTGTTGTGGGTTCTGGGATAAGGTGACCGCTTCGAGAATCTCTTCCAGACGTTCCCGCTGGGCTTCTTCCATTTCCTCGAATTCTTCAGGATCGGGAATTTCCGGTGGCGCCTGTCGAGCCAGTTCCTGCGCCCGCCTGAGCCCTTCGTCCAGCCGCCTGGCGCGATTCTCAAGCGAACGGCGCAGCGCATGGGTGCTGGAAGCCAGGCGGCGTTGGTACAGAGCCATCAAGAAGCCGACCGCTCTGGAGCGAGGGTCATCCTCTTCGGCAGCCGCCTTGTACGACTGTGCCTTTACATAGGCCGTGACGTCGCGATACAGCCGGTCTTCGTCCCCGTCAATCTTGAAGTCCACGGTATGGGGGATGCGCTTCGTGAAAATTTTGCGCGCCACCCATTTGCCGTCCGCCTGACGCTCCGGGAAGTAAACCATCGCCTCTTTGGTACGGCGCAGGTAGAAGGGTGCAGAGCGCCGGTTCATGGCCTCGCGGATTGACCGCACGTCCGCATAAGCGTCCTGATCCAACAACTGGAGGAAGAGGCTGAAGTTCGCTGGATCGCCTTTGTGTGGCGTCGCCGTCAGGAGCAGGAGATGATCGCTGCTCTCGCGCAGCATCTCCCCGAGCCGGTAGCGTTGACTCTTGTGCTCGGCGTCTGCAGCCGACATGCGATGGGCTTCATCCACGATGACTAGGTCCCAATGGACCTGTTTCAGCCCAGGCAGGATGTCCGTTCGTTTGGCGAGGTCCAGCGAAGTGAGGATTTGCTTGTGTTCAAGCCACTGGTTGATGCCGAACTGGTCGCGGATGGCGTCGCCCCTGATGACATGGAACTTTTCGTCGAACTTCTCCTTCAGCTCGCGCTGCCATTGGAAGGCCAGATTCGCCGGACAGACGACGAGGATGCGCTCGGCCAAGCCACGAAGTTTCAATTCGCGGATGAGCAGGCCCGCCATGATGGTCTTGCCCGCCCCTGCATCGTCGGCCAGAAGGAACCGGACGCGGGCCAGCTTCAGCAGATGGTCATAGATCGCTTCGAGTTGATGCGGGAGTGGATCCACGCGTGAGATCGAAAGCCCGAAGTATGGATCGAACTCATACGCGATGCCCAGCGCGTAGGCTTGCAGACCCAGACGTAGCACCTGCCCATCTCCTTTGTATGAGCAGGTAGGCTCCAGAATCTTGAGCCCTTTGAGGTCCGCAAGCGAGAGCGTGACGCTGCGGAACCGTTCGCTCTGCGTGCCGACCAGACCAACGATCCAAGTGTCGGGCCCGCCCGGCCGCACCGTCTCGACCCGCATGGGCTCGCTGAACAGCGATCCCATCAGGACCTGGCCTTCACGGATGGGAAGGTCATCAGCCACAAGGTCCCTCCCGGAGCGGACATACTAAGAAGAAACGCTGGGTAACATTACACCCGACTTGCAGGGATGTCTAGGAAGAAACCAAACCGGTTCTGCGTACAATTGACTTGCCTTCTAGCGCAAACTATACTGCCTAAAATATTTTATGGATGACCTCAACGACCAGATCGCCCAGCGGATCAAGAAGCTGGACCAGCTTCGAAGCCTGGGCATCGACCCTTTCGGCGGAAAATTCGCCGTCAAGGACCGCGCCGGCGACCTGATCGCCCGATACGGAACTGCCACCAAGGAGGCCCTCGAACAGGACCCCGTCACCGCTACGCTGGCCGGCCGATTGATCGCTCTGCGCCGGTTCGGCAAGGCGGCGTTCGCCTCGCTCCAGGACGGTATCGAATCCCTCCAGGTGTACTTTAAGAAGGACGTGCTAGGTGAGCAGGGTTATGCGCTTTTCGAGTTTCTCGACATCGGCGATTGGGTCGGGGTGAGCGGCCCCCTCTTTCGGACCAAAACGAATGAGTTGACGGTCGAGGTCAAGCAGTTCTCGCTGCTGTGCAAGGCACTCCGCCCCCTCCCTGAGAAATGGCACGGCCTGACCGATGTCGAAACCCGCTACCGACAACGGTACGTGGATTTGACGGCCAACCCTGAGATCAAGCGCATCTTCATCGCCCGTAGCCGGATCATTCAGGCCATCCGCACCTTTCTCGCCGGCAAGGGCTTTCTGGAAGTCGAGACGCCCATGATGCAGCCGATCCCCGGCGGCGCCACGGCCCGGCCGTTCATCACGCACCACAACACGCTCGGGGTTGACCTGTACCTTCGAGTGGCGCCCGAGCTCTATCTCAAGCGGCTCATAGTCGGCGGATTTAATCGCGTGTTCGAGATCAACCGCAATTTTCGCAACGAGGGCATCTCCACGATCCATAATCCCGAGTTCACGATGCTCGAGTTCTACATGGCGTACGCCGACTATCACGACCTCCTCGACCTGACCGAAGAGCTGATCGCCTCCGTCGTCGAGGAGATCCACGGCAGAGGAACGCAGTCCATCCCATACCGTTTGCACCCGAACGAGGACCGGACCACGACGATCTCCTTCGCCCGCCCGTGGAAGCGAATGACCTATCGGGACGCCGTGGCCGAGCGCCTCGGGGCATCCGCCCAGCAGATCACCGACCCCGCCTACGTCCTCGATCAAGCCAAGCGGCACGGCTGCGAGCTCAAGGGCGACGAATCCTATTGGAAGCTGATGGTTCTGTTGTTCGAGCAGGTAGTCGAGCCCACCCTCATCCAGCCCACTTTCATTACCGACTTCCCGGTCGAACTCTCCCCGTTGGCGAAACGCAAGGCCGACGATCCGGAACTGACCGACCGCTTCGAACTCTTCATCACCGGCCGCGAGCTGGCCAATGCCTTCTCGGAGCTGAACGACCCGATGGACCAGCGCCGCCGCCTTGAGGCCCAGGCGGCCGAGCGGGCCAAGGGCGATCTGGAGGCCCAGCACCTCGACGAGGATTTCCTCCGGGCCCTCGAGCACGGCATGCCGCCCACGGCCGGCGAGGGGATCGGCATTGATCGGCTTGTCATGCTGCTGACCAATCAGCCGTCCATCCGGGACGTGATCCTGTTCCCGCAGCTCCGCCCGGAAAAGTAGCCCGTGCCGCTCCCTTACGAAGTCTTCATCGGCCTCCGGTACCTCCGGGCCAAGCGCCGCAACCGCACCATTTCCTTCAACACCTTGATCTCCATCATCGGCGTGACCATCGGCGTCGCGGCCCTGATCGCCACGCTGGGCATCATGACCGGCTTCAAGGAAGACCTTCAGTCGAAGATCCTCGGCACGAACTCCCATATTCTCCTGACCACCAAGACCGGAGAGACCATCAAGAATTACGGCGAGCTGACGGAGAAAGTCGCGGCCGTGCCCGAAGTCGTCGCCGCGACCCCATTCATCTTCAAGCAGGTCCTCCTGACCTCGGAGACCGGATCGCACGGGGTGGTGCTGCGCGGCATAGATGCGCGCCGGGAGGTGACGGTCACCGAGCTTGCCCGGAATCTCAAGGCCGGGAAGCTGGAAGAATTGGAGCGCCTCGGTCCCCCGGGGAAAAATGTGCCGGCCCAACCGGACCAAGCGGACCAGCCGGCGGGCACCCCGCCCCTGCTGCCCGGCATCATCATCGGAAAGGAACTCTCGCTCCGTCTTGGGGTCTTTCTGGGCGACCGCCTGAACGTCGTCTCGCCGGTAGGCCCCGTCTCCGCCCTGGGCATGATCCCGAAGGTCCGCGCCTACCGCGTGGCCGGCGTGTTCGAGTCCGGGATGTTCGAGTACGATTCGTCACTGGCGTACGTCTCGATCAAACAAGCCCAGGAGTTCTTCAACCTCGGCGACGCCGTTACCGGCATCGAGGTGAAGGTCGCGGATATCTTCGCGGCGGACAGCATCGCCCAACGCATCGAGCACACGCTCGGCTTCCCCTACTGGGCAAGGGACTGGATGAAGCTGAACAAGAACCTGTTCTCAGCCCTCAAGCTGGAGAAGTTCATGATGTTCGTGCTGCTGGTCCTGGTCGTCGTCGTCGCGTCGTTCAACATCGTCAGCACGCTGACCATGATCGTGGTCGAGAAACACCGCGAGATCGCAATCCTCAAGGCCATGGGCGCGACCGGCAAGGCGGTGACGCGCATCTTCATGTTGAACGGGCTCGTGATCGGCATCGTCGGGACCGTCATCGGCATTCCTCTGGGCTACAGCTTCTGCTGGGCGATCCAGACCTTTTTCACCCTGCCCGGAGACGTGTACTACCTGAGCCGCATTCCGGTGAACATCAAGACCTTTGACGTGGTGATTGTGGGATTTTCCGCCATCATCATCACGTTCCTCGCCACGATTCATCCTTGCCGGCAGGCGGCCCGCCTGGACCCGGCCGAGGCGCTCCGGTACGAGTAATTGAAACGCCACTCAGCCAAGACTTCGTCCATCGCACCCGGCCCACCCCGGACGCGCCAAGACACGTCCTTTTCCCGATGGAAGCCGCAGGCGATATGATCGAAGCGCTCGATCTAAAAAAATCCTTTCGGCTGGACCAGACCGAGGTCCACGTGCTGAACGGCGTGAGTTTGAACATCAAGCGAGGCGAGATGGCCGCGATCGTCGGGGCATCCGGAGCGGGCAAGACAACCCTCCTCCATATCCTCGGCACCCTCGACCGGCCGACCGGAGGCACCGTACGCTTCGACGGCAACGACGTCTTTGCCGGAACGGAACAGGCGTTGGCGGAGTTTCGCAACCGCACGATCGGGTTTGTTTTTCAGTTCCACCACCTGCTGTCGGAGTTCACGGCGGTCGAAAACGTCATGATGCCGGCTTTGATCCAGCGGCAAGGCCAGATGCAGGCGCGGGCCGCCGCGGAGGCCGTCCTCAAGGAAGTGGGCCTGGGCCACCGCTTGGAACACCGGACTGGTGAACTGTCCGGCGGCGAGCAGCAGCGCGTCGCGGTCGCGCGTGCGCTGGTCCTGCAGCCGGCTCTCGTCCTGGCCGATGAACCGACCGGCAACCTGGACACGCACACCGGCGAAGAAGTCTTTAAGCTGCTGCGTGACCTGAACCGCGCGAAAGGGATCACGTTTGTGATCGTGACCCACAACGAGACGCTCTCCAATCAAGCGGACCGGATCATCCGCATCGTGGACGGAAAAATCGAGTAGCGGAGCTTGACCGATTGGGCGCGCCTTGCTAGTGTAGCCTACTATGAAACACAAGACTGTACCCGGCTGGCTCCGGCGGTTAAGCCTCGTCAAATCTGAGCTCAAGGGCTGGCGCTTTCCCCGAAACGCTGAAGAAGGGCTGCGGCAATGCCTTAGCTTGTCGGCCTTTAGTCTAAAAATGTTCGACGAAAGTTGAAGGGTCCGCGCGACTCACGATCTCGACTTTCTCATCCTCGTTGATGAGGCAAGCCTGGAACGCCTGGGAGAGAGAATGGCTGAGGCCGGCATGGAGATTGATCAGGGTATGGCAAGACTGGAATCCGATGCTGCGGGGAACAGTGCTGAGATTACAATGCGAAGAGGTCCCCGTAGATTTACTTCGCCCACGCGACACCCACGATCTCGAAACCTTACGGCGGAGACGGAAAAAGTTGATGGAGAGCTGCTACTACTCGTTCGTTTCGCCAGAAGATTTCATCCTCCAAAAACTCAAAGTCGGCCGGTTGCGAGACTTCGAAGACTTAGCCACGATTATTGAACGCTCGCGCGCCGACCTCGATCAAAAATATCTCCACCGATGGGCCAGGCGGCTGGGCGTCACAGAAGAGTTGGACTACATTTTGAGTCTATAATCCCGTGCCCTTCGACACGCTCAGCGCGAACGAGCAAGAACCGTTGAGTAGATTTAAGCCGGCAGAGTAGCGGCTTTGAGGGAGCGGGTGAAGGTTCCGATACGGTCGGCCACGCCTGATTTGCCGTTCTCCGCGATGATCTTGACGAGCGCGCTGCCGACGATCACCCCATCGGCGATCCGCGCCACTTCGCGGGCGTCGTCAGGCGTTGCGATGCCGAACCCGACCGCCACCGGCGTCTTGGTATAGCGCCGGATCTCCCGCACTTTCTTTCCCACGTCGGCCTTGTCCGTCAGCTTCGCACCGGTGATGCCCGTCAGCGAGACATAGTAGATGAAGCCCCGCGACATCCGGGCTACGGTGGTTTCGCGTTTGAACGTGCTCGTCGGCGCCAGCAGGAAGATCACGTCCAGACCGGCCTTTTCGGCCAGGGACCACAAGGTCCCGGCCTCGTCCGGCGGCATGTCGGGGACAATCAGCCCATCCACGCCCGCCGCCACTGCACCGCGACAAAAGGCGGACTCCCCGTACCGGAAGATCGAGTTGTAGTAGGCCATGAGGACAAGCGGGACCTGGGTCTTGATCCGAAGCGACCGGACCGTGGCAAGGATTTTTTTCAGCGAGGTCCCCGAGCGGAGCGCCCGTTCCGCCGCCTGCTGGATGACCGGGCCGTCGGCGATGGGATCAGAAAATGGCACGCCCAGTTCGATGATGTCCGCGCCTGCCTTCGCCAATTGCAGGACATAAGCATCGGTCTCTTCGAGCGTCGGATCGCCTGCCATGACGTAGGCGATCAGGGCCTTCTCTTGCTTATCGGCCAAGCGTCGAAACGTTTCCTGTATGCGGTTCACGGGCGCCTGCGGCTTCTGTAGCGGCGAAGTCTTGGCTGAGCCGCGTTCATAATGACACGCCCTTGATGCGAGCGACCTGGTTGACGTCCTTGTCGCCCCGGCCGGAGAGGTTCACGACGAGGATCTGGCTGCGCTTGAGCTTCGGCGCGAGTTTGGTCACATAGGCGATGGCGTGGGCGGATTCGAGCGCCGGCATGAGGCCCTCAGTCTGGCATAGCAAGTCAAAGGCAGCCATGGCTTCTTCATCCGTCGCATAGGTATAGGCGATGCGCTCCTGCTCCTTATAATAGGCGTGCTCCGGCCCGACCGCCGCGTAATCGAGCCCGGCCGAGACGGAATGGGTCAGTTGGATCTGCCCGTCGTCGTCCTGGAGAAGATACGTCATGGTCCCGTGAAGCACGCCGACCGAACCGGTGGCAAAACGCGCTGCGTGCTTGCCGCTCTCGATCCCGAGCCCGCCCGCCTCGACTCCCACCATCTTGACCTTCTTGTCCTTGAGAAACGCCGTGAACAGGCCGATCGCATTGCTCCCCCCGCCCACGCAGGCGATGAGGTAATCCGGGAGCTTGCCTTCGGCCTGAAGGATCTGTTTCCGTGTTTCGCGGCCGATGACCGATTGGAAGTCCCGGATCATCATCGGGTACGGATGCGCACCGAGGACGGAGCCCAAGATGTAATGGGTGGTGCGGACATTGGTGGTCCAGTCCCGCATCGCCTCGCTGATGGCGTCCTTCAGCGTGCGGCTCCCGGCATTGACCGCTTTCACGTTCGTGCCGAGCAGGCGCATCCGGAAGACGTTCAGCGCCTGGCGCTCCATGTCCTCCGTGCCCATATAGACTTCGCACTGCAGTCCGAACAGCGACGCGACCGTCGCCACGGCCACGCCGTGCTGGCCCGCGCCGGTCTCGGCGATGACCCGCGGCTTCCTCATGCGGCGGGTCAGAAGGATCTGCCCGATCGTGTTGTTGATCTTGTGCGCGCCGGTATGACAGAGATCTTCGCGCTTCAGATAGATCTTCGCTCCGCCGAGCTTCTTCGTGAGCCGCTCGGCATAGTACAGCGCCGTCGGCCGGCCCACGTAATGGCGGAGATAGTAGTCCAGCTCGGCCTTGAACTTCGGGTCGCGGCGCGCCTTCTGGTATTCCCTTGTGAGCTCGTCAAGGGCCGGGATCAAGGTTTCGGGGACGTAGCGACCGCCGAAGGCGCCGAATCGGCCGTGTTCATTGGGAAGATGAGTCATAGGCATGAAAGTATAGGCTACGGAAGAGGAGCAATCAACCTGGCATTGGTAATAAAGGCCCGGACTTTCGCATGGTCCTTCACGCCGGGCGAGGATTCCACACCGCTGCTGACATCCACGCCGTAAGGCCGGACCCGCCTGACCGCCTCGGCGACATTGTCTGGGGTGAGGCCGCCGGCCAGGATGATAGGCCCCAGTTTCTGAGCCTCGCCCGCCAGATCCCAGTCGAGCGTGACCCCCGTCCCCCCGGGGACTCCTTCGACGAAGGCGTCCAACACAAACCCTCCCACCTGATACGAGGCCATGCGGTCGAGGTCCCGACGATCCCGGACGCGGATGGCCTTGATGATCGGGCGCCCAAGCAGGGCGCAGTACTGGGGGGATTCGTCGCCATGGAGTTGGGCAAGGGGAATGTTGCAGTCCTCCATGATTTTGCGGACCACGCCGAGGTCCTCGTTGACGAATACCCCCACCGGCATCACGTACGGCGGCAGGTGCGACACGATCGCGGCCACGCTCTTTGGAGTCGTCGCCCGCGGGCTCCTGGCGTAGAACACGAAGCCGACGGCGTCGGCCCCGGCTTCCACCGCCGCCATCGTATCCTCCAGATTGGTGTTCCCGCAGATTTTGACCTTGACCATAGGACGCCATTTTAACCTAAGGAACCTTGACCGCTCCACCACGATCCACTATGCTGAGCCTGCATCGGAGGAACGCACGCCATGCAGCTAGAGTTTTTGGGCCACGCCGGGTTTATCATCACGCAGGGCAACACCCGCGTGGCCTGCGATCCATGGCTCTCTTCGCGCGGCGCCTTTCACGCAAGCTGGTTTCAGTTTCCGTGCAACCACCACCTCTGGCAGCGGGATTACTGCGACCTCACCGCGGTGGTCCTCACGCACGAGCACCCGGACCACCTGGATGCCGACTTCTTGACCCATAAGCTGCCCCCTGGAATCCCCGTCGTCATACCCTTGCATTCCTCGCGGAATCTCCGGCAGGCAATCCGAAACGCCTGCGCTAATCCCATCGTCGAAGTCAAGCCGGGGACCGACCACTCGGTGGGTGAGGGGGTACGGGTCCTGTTCACTCCCGGCGACACACCGGACAGCCACGGGTCGGCCGCGACTTTTCGCACCCGTGAAGCCGTCGTGATCAATATGAGCACGGCCCTACTCACCCTCAAGAAGCAGCAAGCCTTGAAAGATCGCGTGGGAGGCGTCGGCGGTCGCATTGATGCCGTCTTGGTCCGGTGCGCCGGCGTCAATTGGCACCCGCTTTGTTATCGCTATTCCGACGAACGGATCGCAGCCCTCGCGACCGGGAAACGGGTCGCACATCTCGAAGAGGCGTACAAAACCCTGGACCGGTTGGCCCCGAGGATCGGGCTGCCTTGCATCGGTCCCCCGGCGTTCCTGGAGGATTCGTTGTTTCGGCACAACGATGACCTCGGCGGGAAGAGTCTGGTCCCGGACCAGAAGCGCAGCCAGGATTGGCTCCGTCAACGCGGCTACGGCAGGCGCTTGGAGATCCCCTTGCCGGGGGACCGCCTGAACCTGATCAACGGAGAATTCATCCCGGATCAGCGCATCCGACAGGAGTTCTCCTTTGACCGGACCGACATGTACCTGAAAGCCTACGCCGAGCGCACGCGCCCTGCCATCACCGCCTACCTGGCCGGATTGCCACAGCCCACCGGAGACCTGTTTGAGTCATTCCGCGCGCACGTGCAGCGTCTGGGAGAGTCGCATGAGTCCGTTCGCAATCAGATCGAAATGGAGTTCCGGTTTGTCGTGGAAGGTCGCCACGCGGGAGACTTCCTTGTCCGATGCCATGCGGGAGAGCTGACCGTCGAAAGCACGGAAGGCCAGTCGGCTCCGTTCACAGTGCGCATGGATGCTGTCTGGCTCAACCAGATCATGAACCACAACTTGCCGTGGAGAGACTTCTTCCTGTCGCTCCGCTTCTCGGTTGAACACAACCCTGAGGTCAAGGACGATCATATGTCGTCCTGGCTCAAGCTCGCCGATGTCCAAGGCTCGGCCGAACCCGCCTCAGCCATCCCGACTGAGAACCCCGCTCATGCCTGACCAATCCAAGCCATGCCCGTCTTCGCCGTCACGATAGAACAGATCACCGTTTTCACGAAAGGCACGCTGATCGGCGCGTCCGACTTGGCCATCACCGGCGTGGCCGCTCTGAGCGAGGCCGGTCCCGGCGATCTGTCCTTTGTCGCCGATGCCACCGCCGTCAAAGCGGCCTCATCCACGCGCGCGGCCGCCCTGCTCGTCCCCCGGCATATCGAGGAACTCCCCTGTGTGCAGATCGTGGTGGCTCACCCCGCGTTGGCCATGACTCAGGTCGTGGAAAAGTTTTTTGTCCGCAAACGACCGGCCATCGGTATCAGCAAGCTGGCCCATCGCGGGACCGATGTCACACTCGGCGAGGGTGTCGCGATCTGGCCATTCGTCACACTCGATGACCGCGTCTCAATCGGACGCGGCACGACGCTCTACCCCGGCGTGTTCGTCGGTGAAGGAACGATCATCGGCGAGGACTGCCTCCTCTATCCCAATGTGACGATCCAAGAAGGAATCACGATCGGCAACCGAGTCATCATCCACGCGGGCACGGTCGTCGGGAGCGACGGGTTCGGCTACGTGCAGGAAGGCGGGCTGCACCACAAGATCCCGCAGGTGGGGACGGTCGTGATCGAGGACGACGTCGAGCTGGGAGCCAATGTCACGGTGGACCGGGCCACGTTCGGCAAGACGATCATCCGCCGGGGCACGAAGGTGGACAACCTGGTCCAGATCGCCCACAACGTCGAGGTCGGCGAGCACAACATCCTGGTCTCGCAGGTGGGCGTCGCAGGGAGCAGCAAGACCGGGCACCACGTGATGATCGGAGGGCAGGCCGGTATTTCGGATCACGTCACGATCGGAGACCTCGCCATGATTGCAGCTCGATCAGGTTTGAACCGTGATGTCCCGGCCAAGGAAGTCGTCGCCGGCACCCCTGCGCTGCCTCGGATGGACTGGCTCAAGGCCATGGCCATTGTGGCCAAGCTCCCCGAACTGCGCCAACAGATCCGCGATATGGAAGACCGCCTGAAGGCGCTGGAAAGCAAGGCCGCAACCAAACCCGCCCCCAGCAGCAAACCCAAAGCCGCTTCAAAGCCGAAAGCAAAATCCAAACGCAAGCGCTAGCTATTTCTGATCCCCTCTCCCCCCGAGGGATGGGCTGCTGCCGGTTTCAAAGACACCGAGTTAGGTGTATGGATGAAACCGGAGGTGGGTCATGGAGCGACGACAATATACGCGAGAGTTCAAGCTTGAGGCAGTGAAGCTGATCCAAGAACGCGGGGTGACGGTCGCGCAAGCCGCGCGCGATTTAGGCGTGCATGGCACGGTGTTGCGCCGATGGGTGCAGGAGCGTGCCGCCGATCCGCAGCAGGCCTTTCCGGGCCAGGGGCAAATGAAGCCCGAGCAGGTGGAGCTCGCGCGGCTCCGCCGTGAAGTCATGAAGCTGAAGGCGGAGCGCGACATCTTAAAAAAAGCCGCGGCCTACTTCGCGAAGGAGGCGCGGTGACGTTCGCCTTCATCGCGAAGCACCGGGGAATTTGGCCGGCGGGATGGTTGTGTGAGGCGCTCGGTGTCTCGCGTGCAGGCTTCTATGCCTGGCGGACCCGGCCGCCGAGTGCACGGGCGAGGGCCGATGAGCAGCTGCTGGCCATGGTGCGGGCCAGCTTCCACGCCAGCGACCGCACCTATGGCGCCCGGCGTGTCTGGCACGATATGCTGGCAGACGGAGTCGCATGCGGCCGGCATCGGATCGAGCGGCTGATGCGACAACAGGCGTTGCGCGCGCGCCCCAGACGGCGGCGTGTGCCGCCGGACACCGGCGTACGATCGACGAACGCGGTGGCGCCGAATGTGCGCGACCGGACGTTCGACGCCTCGTCGGCGAACCGCAAATGGGTCGCGGACTTCACCTACATCTGGACCGCCGAAGGCTGGCTCTACGTCGCCGCTGTCGTCGATCTCTTCTCTCGACGGGTTGTTG
>CAZITU010000081.1:0-12255 GCA_964542245.1 uncultured Nitrospirales bacterium
CCTTGAAGGCCCGGAACGATTCTTCGGGGAATTTCCAGCCGATCCGCTCCTGGATCCGGACTTTCTGATCGGGAGTCAGGGTGAGCTCCTCCGGGCGGACCTGCCGGGACTTGGGAAACAACAGCTTGATGGCCTGCTCCTCGGTGAGATAGACATCTATGCTGCCGAGTTCTTCCTCGGTCAGCCACCGCTTCAGGTCCGGGTCCCAGGTCCGTTTCCCCGGCTCCGAGGCGTCGACGAAGGGGGCGAGCGCGAACCACAGTGGCAGGGCGGCCGTCAACACGCGTCTCAGCATCCCTTTTCCTTGAGGCGCTTGGCGATCCCGGCGGCGACGGCCTGCTCTTCCGCGGTGTTGCCGGGTATCCCGCGCCACTGGCGCATCCGGACGCCCATCGGGGACCACTCCTCGCGAAGCTGGAGGACCGTCGCAACGGCCCCATTCCCGTCCAGTTTCACCTCCACCACGTACTTCAACCGCTCTTTGTTGACGTCGCGCTGGAAAAAGCCCGCGGGCCGGGAACTTTCGACCTCCACCCATTGCGTTTCCAGCACCCCCGCCGTCTTGTTGATCGTCTCGAACTGAACGTCCGCGATGGTCAAGATGGCGGCATCCCACACCTGGTCGAAGGAGCACGAGGAAACCGCGGTCGGTTTCCCCGCCAGCGTCATGCATCCTGACAGCAGGACACACCCCAAGGCTGGAAGCTTTTTCCACATCGTTACCATCACTTCTCGAGGGCGCGGCATCATAACGTTGCATCCTTTTGAAAAGCAAGGCGCCCGCCGTGGTTACGGCGAACGCCTTGCTCCGGCACAGGGCAGGCGAGCCGGGAGGGGCAACCGCCTGCCGGGCACATTGGTTAGAAATACGTCGCCACGGAAAACAACCATCCATTTCCATCTATCGGGGAAAAGTTGGCTAAGTTGCTCTGGTTCAACACCGGCGTGTTCAACTGCGAATTGAACTGATAATCAATCTTAAACACCGTGTCCTCGATGGGCCGGAAGTTTAATCCCAAGGTCAGCCGCTGAAGCTCCCGGGTGTTTCCCGTCAGGAACGTCAAGGTCCTATCGTCCGTATCGGTATCCACGTCGTCCCAGCGGATGACGAAGGTGAAAGTGGAGGCGTCTGTAAAGTGCTTGGGCGCCCACTTCTTCAGGAATTCCGGAAGAAAGTGATAATTGCCCTGGAGGTAGTACCCGCGCATGCCGGCCGGACCCACGGTTGCACCGACGAAATTGTCGTTGATGCGCGCCCATGCGGCTTCCCCGATCAGCTCGAAGGGACCGCGCTGCAACGTCCAGTCCACGGCCCAGATGGTCAGCTTTTTGTCCTTGACCGCACGGGCGGCGTTATTGTACGCCGAATGGGCGGCGGAGCCCGCCACTTCGACGCCGAGGATCGGGCTGAACGCGACGCGCCCGACCACGCCCTTGTTGTTATTATTGTCGGTCTTCTCCTGGCCTCTGCTTGAGCGCAAACCGTCACCGACGGCGATGGTGTCCGCGTCGGAGAAGCCGTTGAAAGCGTACAGCTCGTAATCCAGCTTCGACAGACGCGTCGGATAGAACGTTCCGTAGATGCCGGCTCCGGCCTCCGTCCAGGTGCTCGGGATGATGAGCCTGGAAACCAGCGGCCGATCCGTCAGATCGTTGAGCGGCGAATCATGCAGAAGATTGAACTTTCCGACCGGCATCAACAGCAGGCCGGCGCGGAGGTTCAAGGGTTCCGTGATCAAGTAGTCTATTGTGGCAAACTCGATCTTGATCTCCCCATCACCTTTGTTGTTGTTCGTCCCCGCATGCTCGAACTCGATTTCAGCCGCCACTTTGATCCGGTCGGTGACGTCTCCGTAGATGAACGGGATGAATCGTGTTTGATCGAAGTTGGTGATCCGTGAGTGCGTGAGTTGGCGGCCGCTGAAAAAGGCGGCTTCGAAGTCCATGTACCCGCCGAGCGTGGCCTTGGGAGCCGACACAAACGGCTTGGCGTAAACCAGCTTGCCGCTGCCGGTGCTGCCGACGCTGAGCGGCTTCTCGCCGGCCTTCGCCGCCTTTTCCTTCTCCTTGCCCTCCTCCTTCGCTTCCCTGGCCTCGTGCTTGGTCAGCACTTCCACCATCTTCTCGAGCTTTTTGATCCGTTCCTCCAATGCCTTCTCGGTTTTCTCGTCGGCCATCGCCGAGAGCGGGGCGCCGCCCAGCAGGCAGGCTGAGAGGACCCCGATGATCGCCAGTCGTCGCATTGTGTCCTCCTTGGTTCTTCATTGCGATTCCTACTGGGACTCGGGGTCCTCTTATGGCTGGATGGACTGCTGCCATCCCCGTCGATTCAGTCACGATTTCCTTGCGGTCTCGCTTTCACCTCCTTTGTGAAGGTTGCTCGTACCCCTCGATGTCGGCGAAGCGGATCAGGACGATCCGCTTGCACCGACGACACTTCACTTCGATGCCATCCAGGGCAATCTTGGCCAGCAGGTTCCCGCACTCACAACGGCACTGATCAGCGGGGGCGAGCCGTTCTGCGTGCCCGATCATGCCCGGCCGCCTTGGGCGCTTGCAGGCGCGGACTCGCTTAAGCCGTCGCTCATTATGAGAGTGTAAGTGCGATTCGTTCTCAATTAAAATTCACAAAATAGACAATTCGTTTTATCCGCACAAAACGATTTTCGAGAAACGTTTCGAGAAACGACAACAAGTCAAATAGTGTTTCTATGATATTGAGAACGATTATTAATATTCTATTTCTGCTTTCAATGTCAAGAGATTTTTTCGGGGTGTTCATGGGCGTAGCAGGGGCGTGCCAAGATGGAGCGGGAGTTACTGTTTGGGGAAAATGACGATGTGAGTGGCCACGATCTTAAGCTCGACAGAGGTGCCGATCGGATAGACCGTGGTGGAAGGTTCGCTGCTGTGTAGGTGCTGGCCTGAGGGGAGAAGCATAGTGTAAATGTTTTCGGAGCCTCTGAACTGCCGCCCCACGATCTGGGCTGCCCCGGGGGAAGCGGGCATGATGTGGACGTCGTCGGGCCGGATCATGATCTCGACGGCCTTTCCCGGCGGATGGCCGTCCACGTTCTCGAAGATGCCCACCTCAGTCTGGATCTTGCCGTCGTCCACTCTACCGAGGAGGAAGTCGGCCTGCCCGACGAAATTAGCGACGAACGGGGTGGAGGGCGTATGGTAGATGGACTCCGGGTTGTCGAACTGTTCCAGGCGGCCGTGGTTCAAAACGGCGACCCGATCGGCCATGGCGAAAGCTTCGTCATGGTCGTGCGTGACCAGGATGGCTGTGGTTCCAGCCCGAAGGAGGATCTCCTGCACTTCTTCCCGCATCTGGCCCCGCATGTCTGGGTCGAGGTTGCTGAAAGGCTCATCCAACAAGAGAACAATGGGCTTGGGCGCGAGCGCGCGGGCGATCGCCACCCGCTGTTGCTGGCCGCCTGAAAGTTCGTGAGGGTATCGTGCCTCCATGCCGTTCAGGCCGACCAGGCCCAGGGTCTCAGCGACCGTGCGGTCGGCCTCTTCTCTCCCCTTGCGTCCGCTGCGGCGCAGGCCGAAGGCCACGTTTTGCGCGACGGTGAGGTGAGGGAACAGCGCGTAATCCTGGAAGACCATCCCGACGCCTCGCTCTTCGGGTGGAACCCAATGGCTCCCTTCGCACACCAGACGTCCGTCGATCAGGATTCGTCCGGACTGGGGACGTTCGAAGCCGGCTATGGCTCGTAACACAGTGGTTTTGCCGCACCCGCTCGGGCCAAGGATGGCTAGGAAGGCGCCCTCTTCCACCGTGAGGGTGAGGTCGTGCAGGGCCGGCGTGGCGGCGTTGGGATAAGTGACCGAGACGCGAGCGAGTTCGATCAGCGTCATAGGAGTTTTTTTCCCCGCAGGCGAGTCAGCACCAGCCAGGGTAGGGCCGTGAACGCAATGAGGAGCAAGGAAAGGATGGCCGCCTTCGCGTACTCCGCTTCCACCGTATGGATATAGACTCGCACGGGCAGGGTGTCGAACCCTGCGGGACGGAGCAGCAGGGTCGCGTCGAGTTCCTTCATCGCCGAGATGAAGACCAAGGCCCAGACTGCGAAGAGGGTGGGACGGACGATTGGGGCCAGAACGCGGCGCAGCACGGCGCCAGGTGAAACAGCCAACGATCGGGCGGCTTCTTCCAGATGGGGATTGATCCCGGCCAAGGCCGCCTCCACCCCTTGCATGGACTGGGTCAGAAAGCGGATAAGGTAGGCTAGGACGAGGACTCCGACAGTGCCGTAGAACCAAGGGAGGTAGGTGTTGTAAAGGAGGATCAGGCTTAGGCCCAAGACAGTTCCCGGGATGGCATAACCGATCTGGACCGTCCCGGAAAGGCTGGCGCTGGCCCGCCCCTTGGCGCGCACGGCGGTATAGGCGATCAGAAGCCCCAGGACCATGGCAAAGGTGGCCGCCAACCCTGCCGTCCAAAGGCTGTTCTTGAAGAACCCCCACTGCTCCCGAAAGACTTCGGCGAACTGGCCGACGGAGCCGGCCTGCGAAAGGAGCACTCCGATGGGGAGGAAGACCGAGAGCCCCAGGATGACGCCCGCAAGGGCGCAAGCTGGCCAACGCCACCGGCCAAGGTGCATGGGGGGCGCGACCCGCGCGGTGCCGGTGACCGTGACGAACGAGCGCCTGCCCCAAAGAAGCCGCTGCCCAACCAGCACCGCGAGGGTGATGAGCACCAGCACGAAGGAGAGCAGGGCCGCTGCGGAGTGGTCGAACCGTGTGTTAAGTTGGTGGTAGATCTCCGTCGTGAACACATGGACCCGTAGGAGAGACAGCGACCCGAAGTCGGACAACGCGTAGAGGAAGGCCAGGAGCCCGCCGGCGAGGATGCTGGGCCGCAGCATCGGGAGCGTCACACGGCGAAACACCCCCAACGGGCCTTCGCCCAGTAAGCGGGCGGTCTCCTCGATGGCCGGGTTCGTGGAATCCAGGGCCGTGCAGACCAAGATGAAGATGTAGGGGTAGGTGAAGAGTCCCAGAATGAAGACACCGCCCCCGTACCCGTAGATATTGACCCACTGCTGATTGGTCCCGGTGAGGGTACTGAGCCAGGTGTTGACCGTCCCAACCGGACCCAGAAGCGCGATGTAGGTCAGTGCCCCTATGTAGGATGGGATGGCCAGGGGGATGACCGCCAACCAACGGCAGAGGTCCCGGAATGGGAGGTCGGTGCGGACGACAAGCCAGGCTAAGGGCAGAGCCAGAGTCATGGCCCAGATAGTGGCGAGCGCCGCCAATGACAAAGACTTCCCGGCCAGCGTCACCAGCGCGGCCCCCGCTAACGCCCCTATCGTGCCTGGCCGGATCGCCGCACCGGCCAAGTACAGCAACGGAGGAAGGACCATGAGGCTCACACCCAGCAGCAATAGGGTAGCGGCGACCTTGGTCCCCCGTCCTAAGGCGGGTGGGGTCGGCAGTGCTCCATGGAACGCTGTTGAGGGGGCCTGCGTCATCACCAGTCCGGACTTAGGGCAGTCAACAGCTTGAGCGTAGGCTCAGCCAAGACCGCCAGGTGCTGCTCGGTCACGGGCGGTTGCTTGATGGACCTGGCTGGGAGAACCTCCCCGGAGTCTCCTTCTGGAAGCAAGGGGATCTCGTAGTCCGCCGTGACGAGGATGTGTTGTCCATCCAAGGAGAGCAGAAAGTCGATAAACTTGCGTGCCGCGTCCGGATTTTTTGCTCCCTTGATGATGGCCACCGCGTTGGCGTTGATGGGCGTGCCAAACCCCTGGGGTCCCTGGTCCGGGTACACGACGCCGACCGGGAGCCCCATTTTCTTCGCGAGGTAATAATTCGGCGAATTGGTCAGGCCGACGGCAAACTCTCCGCGACCCACGCCTTGCCAGATCTCGGTATTGTCCGCCAGGATCTTGAGGCCGTTGGCCAGCAAGCCCTTGATGTAGTCCCGAGTAAAGGCCTCGCCTTTCACCGCGACGAGGGCCGAAACCCACGCCAGTGTCGTTCGCTCCCGCGTTCCGGCGATCGCAAGTTTCCCCTTCCACTTCGGGTCGGTCAACTCCAGCACTGATCTGGGAATGTCTTTCTCTGCAACCAGATTCTTGTTGTAGAGAATGATCCGCGCTCGTCCGGAGATGCCCGTCCATGTTCCTGTCGTGCTCTTGAACACCTCAGGGACGGCCTTGGTCACGGGCGAGAGGTATGGGGCCAGCAGTCCCTCACCGGCTAGGACTTCCATAATCCCGCCTTCGGTGGAAATGAAGAGATCACCCCGTGGGTTGGCTTTTTCCATCCGGATCTCATTGGCTAGGCCCGAGGTCTTGCCGCCTTTGAGGTCCACCTGGATGCCGGTCTGCTTGGTGAACGCTTCCACGACCGGTTTGAACGCCTTTTCCTTGCGGCCCGAATAGATGACGAGCCGGTCCGAGGCGGCGTCGGCCGGAGGCAGTAAAACGGTCCCGGCCATACTCACGATTAACAGGGCGGCGGCCGTTCTGATAATAATAGTGATACCTGATATCATCTCATGCTCAAACAATGACCTAGTGCTTGCACCTGCTGCACACCCCGTAGAGCTCCAGCTTGTGAGTCGTGATGGAGAAGCCGTGCCGCGCCGCGACCTGGTCCTGCAGGTGTTCGATGTCGCAGTTCTCGAACTCGATGATGGCGCCGCATCCGGTGCAGATCATATGGTCGTGGTGCCGCTTGTTGACGACGTTGTCGTAGTGGGTCTGCGAGCCGAAGTGCCGCTCCTGGGCGATGCCTGAATCGCAGAGGAGGTTGAGCGTCCGATAGATCGTGGCCAGGCCGATATGCGGCTTGTGGCGTCCCAGCGTGCGATAGAGTTGTTCGGCCGTGATGTGCTCGTTCCGCAGAAACGCGTCCAGGATGACCTCGCGCTGTTTCGTGACCTTTAAATGGTGCTTGGCGAGATGGTCTTGTAGTTTTGCCAGTTCCTTCGCGTGCTTCATGCTTAGCCCGGTCTTCGGTTCCAATTGATAACGATTATTAGTACCGTATCCAGTTACTCTAGTCAAGTCTCCTTCCTCAGATAACTGCTTGAGGTATCGAATATCTCCACATATTTGATCGAAATGCCGCGGTGAACAAGGTCGGCATAGCCGTTGACAAGGAACGAGGGGGTATGGTCATAATCCGGCGTGCGTTCACCCTCCGATACGACGGTTGACCGCCTCCTTTTGCTCTACCTCCTAAAGGTGGCCGCACCGTTCGGCATTGACGGCGACGTCAAGTTCCAGCAACTCGTCTTTCTCTCTGAGCTGCAGATGCTCGGCAAACAGGCCAAGGGCTTCCATTACCGATTCTTCCGCTATGCCTATGGCGGATACAGCAAGGAACTGGCCGATGACTTCGTGGCGCTCGGCGCCAAGAAATTGCTGGACCCGGCTGCGTGGAAACTTTCGGCAGCTGGTGAGACGGTCGTCAAAGTGATCCCCGGAGCCGTCTCGGGCAGAGCCGAAAACGAGACTGTTGCGACCATCATCCAGGATGTCGTGGGAGCTTACGGCAAGTTCGATAGTTCCAGCATCGTGCCCGAAGTCGAGAAGATCGAACTGGTCCTCCCGGAGAAACCGGATGCCGATGCCGAAGGCGTGACTCAACAGGAAACGCTCCCCATAGGCCACGTCTCCTTCCACGCTACCTTGCTCGTTCCCGAACGGATCGAGACGCCTGCGGAGTTCAAGCTGAAGGACGACCTGCTCACGGCCCTCCAAGGCATCTTCAAATGAGCGTCCCCAACGCCGCGCCCGTGGCGGTGATCGGGGCCGGGGCCTGGGGGACGGCCTTGGCCTGGTTCCTGGCCGAGAAAAGGGATCGGGTTCGGCTCTGGGTGTACGAGCCCGAGGTGGCCGCCGGGATCGTCGCCGGTCATGAGAACAAACTGTACCTTCCCGGGATCCCCTTGCCCGCCGCATTGGAACCCACCACGTCGCTTGAGGAAGCGGTCTTCGGTGTGGAGTTGGTGGTCTTCGTTGTACCTTCCCATGCGGCCGCAAGTGTCGCGGCTGCGCTCGCGCCATACCTTCCGGCCGGCGCGCCCGTCATCTCTGCGACCAAAGGGATCGAACCGAATACGCTTCGGCTGATGTCGGCGCTGCTGGAAGAAAGGCTGCCGGCCCGCCGCGGGCCGGTGTTCGCGCTCTCCGGTCCGAGTTTTGCCGTGGAAGTGTGCCGGCACCTCCCCACTGCGGTCGTCCTCGCAGGACCTGCGGGGCCCCAGGCCGCTGCGCTGCAGGGTCTGTTGATGACTCCGACCTTCCGCGTGTACTTGAGCGAGGATCCCGTCGGCGTGCAACTCGGCGGCGCGCTGAAGAACGTGATCGCGCTGGCGGCGGGCGTCGTGGACGGACTCGGACTCGGGCACAACACCCGCGCCGCGCTCATCACGCGGGGGCTCGCCGAGATGGTCCGCCTGGGAGCGGCCATGGATGCCGACCCGCGAACCTTCGGCGGTCTGTCTGGGATGGGTGATCTTGTCCTCACCTGCACAGGAGGGCTCAGTCGGAACCGCTCCGTCGGCGTGCAACTCGGCCAGGGGAAAAAGCTGGCCGATATCCTTGCCGGAACGCGCACCGTCGCGGAAGGGGTCAACACCGCCAAGGCGGCGAAGGCTCTGGCGGACCGCCACCGTGTGGAAATGCCCATCGTGCAGGAAGTGTGCTCGGTTCTTTTCGAAGGCAAAGAACCCCGCCGGGCCGTCGCCGATCTCATGGAACGGGATGCCCGCTACGAAGTAGATCAGGCATGACGGCGGATCGGATACGGCGTTTACTGGCGCAGGTCGAGTCCGGACGGCTCAGCGTGGATGCGGCGATACGCCGGCTCAAGAGACTCCCATACGAAAATCTCGGCTTTGCCTCCGTGGATCATCACCGCCTCCTTCGGCAGGGGATGCCTGAGGCGATCTTTTGCGAAGGGAAGACGGTTGAACAGGTAATTGAGATCGCCAGGCGGTTGATGCGGGGGGAGCATCCGGTGCTGGCGACGCGGGTCGAGCCGGCGGTGGCGCGCGCCCTGCGACGGCTGGACCGCCGCGCCCGTTACGAGCCGCTGGGACGGACGGTGGTGCTTCGTCCTCCCAAAGGCTGGGGCACCCGCACGTTGCGTGGTGCGGGCGCCATTCTAATCATCACGGCCGGCACGGCGGACGTCCCTGTGGCCGAGGAGGCCCGCGTCACGGCCCAGGTGCTCGGGAACCGGGTGACGACGCTGTATGATGTCGGGGTCGCTGGATTGCATAGGTTGCTGGATCGTAATGAGGCGCTTGCGGCCGCACGGGTGCTGATTGTGGTCGCCGGGATGGATGGCGCCTTGCCGAGCGTTGTCGGGGGGCTCGTCGGTCGGCCCGTGATCGCTGTGCCGACCAGTCGAGGCTATGGGGCCAGCTTCGGCGGCCTGTCGGCCTTGCTGGCCATGCTCAATTCCTGTGCCGCCGGCGTGGGCGTGGTCAACATTGATAACGGGTACGGGGCGGCTTGTCTGGCCCACCGGATCAATCAGATCACCGTTTAGAGGGGGACAGATTTAAAATCTGATTATCGTGTCCTGACCTCGAAGTTCCCCCGCTTTCTCCAAGAGGTCGTCCGAGTCAAAGGTCCGTTCTTTCCCATCACCATCAGCTTGGCCTGCACCTGGTAGTCATACGTTCCGTCGGAAACGACCCGCTTGGTGTGATCGGTCCCGTCCCATGTCTGCACGACCTCGATCATGTGCGGGTCGCCGTTCCCCTCGTCCGCATTCAAGACGCGCTTGCCGGTGACCGTCTGACGGTTCGTTAGCAACCGGATCGAGAACTTGGAAGGGGACGTGATCAAGGTGGTCACGTCGAGGACGGCTTCCTCCGGAAGGGTCTTCGGCAGCTCCACCATGATCGTCAGGATCAAGGGGGTCTCGGCCGGCACGACGAAGGGAAGGGGGGCAGGGTCCACCGAGACGATCTTCAGGGCTGGCGGCTTCGCTTTTGCCTTGGGCTTTGCCGCGTAACTCGATTCCGGGCCTGACCCCGCAAGACTCCACGCCAGCACGGCTAGCCCGACGGCCAGGGCCGTTTGCGTGGACCGCTTCAGAGGGGGCATGGATAACGTGGGATGCGTTGGATCATAAAGCAGGGTAGGTTGAATAGCACAGCAGGCGAGCCCTGTCAACGAATCGGGCGGTCATAGCAAAGGCAGAGGCTATTTGCTAAGATGGCCTCGCTTATGAGAATCGCGCACTTTGACTGTTTCTCCGGCGTGAGCGGAGACATGTGCCTGGGAGCACTGGTGGATGCCGGGGCCTCGCTCCCTGATTTGGCCAAGGTCTTCGATGGTCTAGGGCTGCATGGTGTCTCTCTCCGCAGCCGCCGTGTGACCCGTGGCTCGCTTCGGGCCACCAAGGTGGATGTGGTCATCGAAAAAAGTGCGGGCGGTCCGTCAAGGAAGCCGGTGGCATTTCACGAGATCCAACAGCTTCTCAAGGCAAGCCGCCTTCCCGTCCAGGTGCGCGATCGCTCGTTGGCGGTCTTCGAGCGGCTCGCGAAGGCCGAAGGGAGCGCTCACCGCACGTCCCCCAAGAATGTCCAATTCCACGAAGTAGGATGGATTGATTCCGTTGTGGATGTGGTGGGAACCGTGATGGCCTGTCATCTGCTCGGCATCCAGGGCGTGTTCGCTTCGGCCATCAACGTCGGGACCGGAATCATGACGACAGAGCATGGCGTCTTGCCCGTGCCGGGTCCGGCCACCGCAAATTTGTTGAAAGGACTCCCGGTCTATGCGGCGGGCCCCGCCCGTGAACTGACGACCCCGACAGGCGCTGGCCTGATGACTACGCTGGCGACGGGGGTCGGCGCCATGCCGCACATGACGGTCTCGTCCATCGGATACGGCGCCGGGACCTTTGACCCTCCCGGCTGGCCGAACGCTCTGCGGGTCTTCGTCGGCGAAACGACCGCCGCGGCGGAGTCCGATCGGGTCTTGGTCCTGGAGACCAATCTGGACGACATGAACCCCCAGGGCTACGAATTGCTGGTGGACCGGCTGCTCGCGCAGGGGGCGCTGGATGCGACCCTGACGCCGGTGATCATGAAGCGGGGACGGCCGGGCATCGTCCTGACGGTGCTGGCTGACCATGCGAAACTGGAGGCGGTCCTGCGCGTCATCTTTGCAGAGACCACGACGCTGGGTGTACGCATCCTGGAAGTGGCGCGCCGGCTGCTCGAAAGAGAGTTCACGGAAGTCTCCACGAAGTTCGGTCCGGTGCGAGTCAAGGTGGCGAAGGCTCCAGGCCGGAAGCCTTCGCTGAAGGCTCGTCCAGAGTACCGTGACTTAAGGCGGATCGCCGAGCAGACCGGGTTGCCGCTGCGAGAGGTCTTGGGCGAGGTCGAGCGCGAGCTTGGCCGCGCCGTGCGAAGACCCTCATGATCGTTTCCATTTTCCTCTTTCTTCTGGCCATCGGCATCATTCTGGGCGGCGCTGCGGTCTTCACCAATGGAGTCGAGTGGCTGGGCCGCCGGCTCGGCTTCTCGGACGGCGCGATCGGGAGCATTTTGGCCGGCGTTGCCACCGCGCTGCCGGAAACGCTCATCCCGGTCATCGCGATCTTCTTCGGGGACAGCCAGACCGAATCCGATATCGGGATCGGCGCGATCCTGGGCGCGCCGCTGATGCTGAGCACGCTGACCATTCCCTTGATGGCCGGGTTCCTCCTGCTCTTGGCCCGGATGCGGAAGAGACCCGATCAGTTCAAACTTGATTACCACATGGTTCGCTTGGACCTGGGGTTCTTCCTTCCCGCCTACGCGATGGCGCTGGTGGTGGCCTTGATGCCGATGCTGGCCTTGCGATATGCCACGGCCGCCGGGCTCTTTCTCGCCTACGCATGGTATGTCAAGATCCATCTCGAAAGCGGCGAGGTCAACGAGCTTGAGTTGGAACCCTTGTACTTCTCGCGTCGAGCCAGACGGCCGGCGACGGCCTTGATCGGCGCTCAGGTCCTCGTCGGATTGGGGATGCTGATCTGGGGCGCGCACATGTTCGTTCACGTCGTGGAAGATGCCGCCCTTGGCATGGGCGTCTCTCCCCTCATCCTCTCCTTGCTCATCGCCCCGGTGGCCACTGAACTGCCGGAAAAGATGAACAGCCTCCTCTGGATCTACCAGAAAAAGGACACGCTGGCGGTCGGCAATATCACAGGGGCGATGGTTTTCCAGGGAACGTTCCCGGTCTCGGTGGGCTTGATCGGGACCGACTGGAACCTGGATGC
>CAZITU010000082.1:0-12166 GCA_964542245.1 uncultured Nitrospirales bacterium
ACCGCAGCCCCTTTGATCGTGCCGGCCTTCAGCGCCTGAAGGGCTGCGTTGGCGTCTTGCAGCACGAACCGCTGGGTATGGGGGCGAATGGGAATGGCCGCGGCTTCCCGCAGCAGATCCAAGCCGTCCTGCTTCGTGTTCGCCGTCACGCTGCGGATGGTACGTTCCCCGAAAAGATCGTGATCGTAGTCGAGCGATGGGATCGGCGACATGTGGATGCCGGCCAACGCCAGCGTGCCGCCTTTCTGGAGCGCGTGCAGCGCCGGCGGGACCAGCTCGCCGGCCGGCGCGAAGATGATGGCGCCATGCAGCTTTTCAGGCGGGGGTTCGGCCGCGCCCCCTACCCAAACCGCCCCCAGCTCGCGCGCCAGGGCCCGGTGGGCTTCCCGCAAGGAACAGACGAACACCGAGCAGCCCCATTGCCGGGCCACCTGGATCGTGATGTGCGCCGACGCGCCGAATCCGTAGAGACCGAGCCGCTGACCTGGCTTCACGGCGCTGAGCCGCAAGGCGCGGTACCCGATGATGCCGGCGCACAGCAACGGTGCGGCCTCCTCGTCGCTGAAGGCCGCCGGAATCGGATAGGCAAACGCCGCCGGGACCACCGCGTACTCGGCATAGCCCCCGTCCACGTGATAGCCCGTGAAGCGTCCTTGGGAACACAGGTTTTCCTGCCCGCCGACGCAGAACTCGCACCGCCCGCACGTTTCCTGGAGCCAGGCGATTCCCACCCGGTCTCCTTCCTTGACCGTTCGGACATTCCGGCCCACTTGGTCCACCCTGCCGACCACTTCATGTCCCGGGATAAGGGGGCGCTTCGCAGGAGGCAGCTCCCCCTCCACGATATGCAGGTCGGTCCGGCAGACCCCGCACACCTGCACCCGCACGCGCACGTGGTCAGGTCCCGGCTCAGGGCAGGGCACGTCCTCCAAGAGGAGCGACCGGCTCCCCACCTCGGCTGCCTGTCTGAGGACCATGGCTTTCACGGAAGACGACGAGAGGACTAGAACCGCGGGCGATCCCGGAAGACCTTTTCCCCTTGCTCGATTTGTTTCTGTTCCCAGTACCCCCGCTCATATTGATCCCGGAGCCGCTGGATCTCACGCTGTTCGGCGGCATAACGGGCGGCCATCATTTCCCAACGCGCCAGCGTGTCCGACTCGCGGGCCTGCAGGCGGGCCTCGGCTTGCTCAGGCGTGAGGGCCTTGGTTTCGACCTGCGCCGCCACCTGCTTACGAAATTCCAGCAGGTCGCCGAGATCGGGCAAGGGGGGGCGGATCTCGCCCAACTTGATGTACAACAGGTCACGCGCCTGCGCCCGCGACAGGTGTCCCGAGGCCACCCGCGCCTCTAGCTGAGCATGGTAGGAACGGAGTATGGCCATGGTGGACTCGGATGGCGGAAGCAAGCTCGTCGCGCATCCCAGCACTCCCCACACCATAATCATTCCGGCCCCAAGGCCGACCCACCAGACTCGCTTCATGGCTTCCTCCTCCGCAAAGGCTGTAACCCCATCACACAGCCAAGCATACCGGCCCGACCGGCACGGCGCAAGTCATCCTACTCCTCTCCTCCCCTTGACGAAGCCGGCCGCTGGGTATACCGTCAATTCAATCGAGAACCGGTCATGAGCATCCTTCGAACCTTGCGCCGGGGGGTCATTCTGCTGGGAACCACCCTGGCGCTCGCCGCTGAGGGAATTGCTCAGGCTCCACCGCTTGCACCGGATGGCGGCAAGACCGACCCCACCCAACTTCATCGCGAACGGGAACGGATTGATCCGAACCCCATTCAAAAGCCAAAGCCGGAGTACGACATCATCACGGGCCCGGACTCGGCCGGCGCGCCGTCCGAGGGTAAGATCGTCATCATCCCCGATGAGCCAGACAAAACCCCACCGCCTGCCGCCAAGGACCCGGAAGAACCCAAGAAAAATTGACGGCGCCGCCTGATTGCTACCTAACTCTGCCTAAACGGTGATCGCGTCGGGGCACGCGCTGCGCAGCCAGGCGGAAAGCGTGTCCTGCTGCAGGCGTCGGAACACAAGACCCAGCCGGATGAACTCCACCGACTGCGTGAGCGTCCGCTCGGCGGAGGCCACGCGGTTCGCCGGATGGCGGAAGAAGGCCTCCACGTCGGCCGGCCAGTCGTCCCGCCAGAGCCCTTTGGTTCCGGCAATGATGCGCTGCGCGCCCACGGTCCCGCCCTTCTGCCGGATCGCCGGCCAGTTCGTCTTGATGAAGGTCCACGTCTCCGCCTGAGTCACCGGATTCGCCAGCAACCCCCGCAACGGTTTCCAGATATCCTGCCCGCGGACCGCCTCGCTGAGAGTCAGCGCCAAGATCTCGGCCGTGAGCGTCGGCTCGGCGAAGTCGCCGAAGGCGACGAGGTAGCGGTCCCGCTCCTCGGGCGTCGCCGCGGCCCGGTACCGTTCGACATAGCGCTCGAATCTGCCTTGGGAACCGGTTGGGCTGCCGGCGCGCGCGCAGACACGCATGACGGGTGCGACCAATGTCGGGTCGAGCGACGAAGCGTCGGCCCAGTAGCGCTCGAGCCGATCTGCCATCTCGTGAACCAACGCGAAGGGCCTCGCAATGCTCCCCAGCGCCCAGAGTACCGCCGCGCGCACCAGTTTCGGTTCATCCCCCTCCTGCGGGCGCGCGTCCCAGGCGAGGGAATCGGCGAGCGGCTTCAGGAAATCGGCGGTGAACCGGGCGAGCCGAGGCCGGTCGGAGTCGGACACAAGCCGGTCGCCGATGGTCTCCAGATAGCCGGTCAGCCCTTCGACCACGATGCGCGTGGCATCCCCTCGGAACCGCAGGACCAGATCCAGGAAGGCACCGATCGGCACGGCGCTCTTCATCGTCATCGCCCACGTATTGTCGAGCAGGCCGAAGCGCTCCTCCGGGGAGAGCCGCGCCGCGGACGCGGCCAGCGCCTCCCTGAGCGCCCGATCGTAGTCCGTGCGGTAGTATCCCTGTTCGCCGGCGTTCGCGTACACCCACCGGACCCGACCATTTGCAGGCAAAGGGATGACCGCGCGCGCCTCGGTCATGAGCACACGGTGTCGCTGCACCCCGATATCGTCCTCGAAGGACAGGCTCAAGGGGATGGCCCACGGGGTTCCTTGAGGCACGGACGCCTCAGGATCGGCCAGGAAGCGCGTCTGCTCGACCTGCACGGTGCGGAAGTCCTCATCGCCGTCTCGGTTGGCGACCCGGACCGAAACCATGGGGAAGCCAGGTTTTGTGAACCAGTCGTTCGCCATCGCCGAGGCCGGTTGTCCCGAAGCCTTTCCCAGCGCTTCCCACAGATCGGCGGCGGCCGCGTTCCCGTACCGGTGAGCCGCGATGTAGTCCCGGATGCCGCGGCGAAAGGCTTCCTCGCCCAGGAACTGCTCCAGCATCCGCAGCACCGACGCGCCCTTCTCATACGTCAACGCGTCGAACATTTCTTCCGCTTCGGCGGCGGTGCGGACCTTGGAGCTGATCGGCCGAGTCGACAGGAGGGCGTCCACCGCCAGCGGCACCTGCTTGTCGCGGGCGAACTCGACCCAGGGCTGCCAGTCCGGCCGCCAGTCATCCACGATCTTGCAGGCCAGCCACGTGGCAAACGACTCGTTGAGCCACAAATCGTCCCACCACCACATCGTCACGAGATTGCCGAACCATTGATGGACGACCTCGTGCGTGATGACGTTGGCCACGGCCCGCAGGGTGCTCGCGGAGGCCTTCGAGGACTCGACCAGCAAGCGGTTCTCGCGAAAGAAAATCGCGCCCCAGTTCTCCATCGCCCCCATCGCAAAGTCCGGCACTCCGACGAGATCGAGCTTGGGCGTCGGATAACGCAGGCCGAAGTAGTCATTCAATCGCGGGAGGCAGGCCGCCATAACCTCCTTGGCGAACCCCGTCAGCGCGATGCGGTCGGGCGTCGCGTGAAAGGCCACCGCCGTGCCGTCTATCAGCATCGCTTCGGTGCCAAGCTTCGCCACGGCAAGGGCCACCAGGTAAGTGGACATGGGCGGCGTTTCGGCGAAGGTGACCGTCTTGCGACGCACCGCCGCATCCACCGACTCCGCTTCCACACCCATGTTGGAAAGGGCCCTAAGATGGTCGGGGATCACGGCCGTGATCCGGAACGAAGCTTTCATCGCGGGCTCGTCGAAGCAGGGAAAAGCGCGGCGGGCGTCGGTGGCCTCGAATTGCGTGAAAGCATACCGTTCCGTCCCGGCTTGGGCCTCGTACAGGCCTTTCATCTGCTGGTTCAGCCGGCCGGAGAACGCCAGATCCACCACGGCAGGACCGACCGGTATCTCTCGGTTCAGGACGAGGGTGATCGTCTCAGCGTCGGCGTCCGACGACACTTCGACGGCGTACCGCATGCCGCGGGCCTCCGCCGTCGCCTCGAGGATCTTCAGGTCCAGCGCATGCAGCGTGACGCTGCGGACCGCCTCGCGCACGTTTACCTGAATGGCGACGGAGCCGGAGAACCGGCCCTGGTCGGGCTCGACGGCCAGCGTCAGGTCGTATCGTTCCGGAGCAACAGTCGTCGGGAGCCGCCCGTTACTTAGATGGGCCACGGATTTTCCTCTCGGCCATGTTCAGCTCAGCTGATCCGTCAACCGCATCCGAATCTCTCTTGGCACCGTATGCTCTCATTATCCGTATCAGCCGGGTCGGGGGCAAGCGGAGTTTGCCATGCGATTCATTGACTCCGGCTCCGCAACTTCGTACAGTAACACACCCATGACCCCCCGTGAGATCGTCGCGGCGCTCCTGGCGCTGACCGCGCCGATCGTCTACACCGTGTTCTTCGAGACCGCGACGGGCGCTCCCTACCAGACGACCGCCGGCCACGGCCTGCTCCTGATCGCCCTCCCCATCGGCTTCGTTTCGGTGTGGCTCCTGGAGCGGCGGCCGCCGCCACAGGGGCAACGGCCTGCGCCTGTCTGGGCGCGCCTCCTGCTCGGCGGAGCCGCCGGCTTACTTCTCGCCACCGCGCTGCTCATCGTGAACGCCCTTTCGGCGAACACGGTGAAGGAGATTCCCGGAACCAGCCTCGGAACCGGCTCGGAGTCGGGCGCGGTCGCCGGCTATGCCGTCGTTCGGCTTGACGACGGACGGACGATACGTCTTCGGAACGCCTTCTGCGGGGTCACGGGCTCACGGGTCACAGTGCCTCTCGTCCGGGGACTGCTGGGGTTCGACCGTGTGGTGACCTGCACCCTGGAGAGCCTGCGACCAACCGAAGAAGATGCGCCGTAGCAACGCAGCAAATAGATTCGCCTCAGTCTCTCCATGATGACCCGTCCAGACGCCGAGTGGATCCTTGAAGCCCTGCAACAGGCGGGGCTGGCGGGAGAGATCGTGGGATCGCTCGCAGCTAAAAAGCAGTCTCGGCATGACATAGACATCGTGGTAAAGGTCGTGGCGGACCCCGATTATCAGACCTACTGGCACACCCTGGAACGGATCGGGTTCCGATACGAACGAACCGATCCGCCTCCGTCGAGCGAGATCTGGAGCGGACGCGGCCGAGACGGCTCCTTGCTGATCCTCGACATTCATCCGACACGGACCTAGCTTGGGTGCAGAGTGCGCAATTATGGTATACTAGGGTTCAAGAGACAAAGACGAGGAGGGACTAGCCGTGTCAGTACCAGCGTGGGAAGTTCAAGAGCAAGATCGTGTCCAAGGTTGCGGTAAAGACGGCGGGCGCCCGGCAAATCTCTCACGCAGAGAAATTTGCAAGGGACTGGGCCTCATGGGGATCGCGATCATACTGGACGGCTGCGGGTCCTTTCCATGGCGCGGCTTCGAAGAACTTGGCGACCAGCAGCTCAACCCCGGTGCGGCGCTCTCCCCGGCGCAGTTCGAAGCCAAAGTGGGCAGGGTTGAAGACGCCCGTGCCCTGGTTGCCCGCGGCATAGAGGCGCCGAACGCGTTCCTTCAACGATTCCTGAACCACTCCCCGAGGATTCAAGCGGCCAGTCAACCGGGAGGCATGGTGGGGTCCGTGCTCTATAATCCACGACCGGCCGCCATCGCCTCGGCCGTCAAACTCCAACTGACACGCGGGAGGGGAGAGCCCGAATTGCTCCATAATGACCTAGGCGAAATGGCGGCCGCCCAATATATTCGAATCGGGCAACGAACCTTTGCCGCCGTCTTTCCCAACAGCGTCTCCATCATCGGCGACAACATCCACAAAGACCGCTCCCTCCTGCAACTGGTCGTCAGCGGCCGTCTGCCGTCCGAAAAGATCGTGTGCACGAACGAAGACCTGGAAAGCCTCATCGGGCGGCAACTGACGTTCGCTTCTCAGATGGTTCACGGCCTTCGCGTCGCCAATGGGACCGCTCCGATCAGAAACGCGGCGATTTGGACGGACGATCGGGAGCAGCAAAAAGTTCCTGAGGGGGTGGTGAGGCTCTCGCTGCTCAGCGACCTCATCCGGCTGGAGGTCGCCGGCAATGAAGTCAAAGCCATCACGCCCTCGGATCCACGCGAACACCCGACCGGGTGGCAAAAGGTGAGCGACGCCTATCGCAATTTCGCCGTCGGGCAACTGATCGAAGCCGAACGAGCGGTGGCGCAATTTACGCCCCACAATGTCCTGGAGAAGAGCATTGCGGCTTCCGCCCTCGGTGAGTATCAGCCCTATCTTGCCGATATCAAGAAACGGCTCGATTGGGGCCATACCTGTAACGAGGTGTATCGTGAGCAGAAACAAGACGACCGCGCGGACCTGTTGGTGCAGACTGTCTTGAGCCACAGCGAAGGGGCACGAAAAAAGCTGTAATCCGGCCGGAAGACGACACCGCTTGGGAGGGCGCACAATCATGTCGAAGCCAAGACGACTGGTCCAGAGGAGCCTCGTAGGGCTGCTCCTGGTTGGATTCGTACTGGGCTATGCCCATGAGGTCACAGCAACGGATCCCCCGCCTGGCACCCGATCTGCGGAAAGTCTCGTGGCCGAAGCCGGCCTTGGAGTTGCCAGCCTCTTGGCGACAATTCCGTATGGGGTCGCCAAGATCGGGTATGCTCTCACGGGGGCTCTGGCAGGCGGTCTTGAATATGCCTGGTCGGGCGGCAAGAAACAGCCCGCTCAAGAGATTTGGCACTCGGCGATGGGCGGCACTTACATTCTGACGCCCGACCACTTGCGCGGGCGGAAACCGATCAAATTTTTGGGAGATACTTCGGACTCTGAACCCTCCGCCTCTCCAACGGAAACTCCCCATCCGTAGAGACCTCGGGATCAGTTCAGGGAGGGATCGGGAGGCATGGTCGCGTAGACGGCGTACGTGCCGCCCAGAGAGCGAAGGATCGTAGGCCAGCTCTGGAGAGGATCCCGCGCGAACACCAGCTTCAGGTCGGCCGGGATAACCAGCCAGGATCCCGTCGCCAATTCAAACTGGAGTTGCCCCGGAGCCCAGCCCGCGTAGCCCATGTACACCCGGATGAGGTCCCCCGGCTCGTCTTGGGCAGAGACATTCTCCAGCACCACCAGGTCTCCCCCAAGACAAACCCCGTCGAAGATCGGCTGTGAATCCGGGACTTCCCCGCTCATACGGTGCAGAATTAACAGATTGTCCTTTTGCACCGGCCCTCCACTATATACCAGACCTGCCTTCTCATGCAGACCGGTGGCCTGCGGCAGGACGTCCATAATGTGCTGGTCGGTGCGGCGGTTGACCACCAGCCCCAAGGAACCGCCCGGCCCATGCTCGCAAATCAACACCACGGTCTGCCGGAAGTTGGGGTCTCGCAGATGAGGGCTTGCGATCAGGAAGGAACCCTTGCCGACCTGCTTCTCCAAGTTTCTCGCCATGACGACTATTTTAACGCAGCCCGGACCCTATTTCAGCATCTGCCCAACTTTTAGCCCCATTGACGCAACGCATCGGGAGAGATAATCTCAAAAGGTAGACGGCGTGCGGGTGCAGGGGGCTTGGCTCGGTTCGGAGGAGACACCATGGAAAGGGTACGTCGGACAATCACTAGCGCGTTGTGCCTGGCGCTCATTCTGACTCTCAACCCCCGGGCGGCTCCGGCGCAAAAGGCGGACGACGCCGGGATCGAAGTCAAAGAAGTTCAGGTCAGGATCGTGAACGAGAGCCCTGTCGTGTTGCTCATTGTCGGGGATCGGTTCGTGCCCATCCATGTGGACCCGACCGTCGCCGTGTCCATCCACAGCGCGCTTTCCGGGAGCGCCCCGCCCCGTCCTCTCTCCCACGACCTCATGCGCCTCATGCTCTTGGAGTTCGAGGCAAAGGTGACCCGGGCGGTCATCACCTTGAAAGACAAGACCTTCTATGCGGACCTGACCGTGACGATGGGCGGCCGGACCTGGGTGTTCGATAGCCGTTCCTCCGACGCGATCGCCTTGGCCGTTCTGTTCAAGGCCCGGATCGTCGTCGCCAAGTCCACCTGGGATTCGGCCGGTCAGTCGTGGACGGAACCAAAGAAGGAGACCTCATGATCTTCCGCTCCTTCCCGGTTCCCCCGCTGAGCTGCAACTGCTCGATCATCGGCGACCCGATCACCAAGACAGCAATCGTCGTGGATCCTGGCGGGGACCACGAACGCATCCTAGATGAACTGCGGGAACTTGGTCTGACGGTCTCCTGCCTCGTCCACACGCATGCCCACTTCGACCACTTCCTGGCGTCGGGCGAGATGCAAAAGGCCACGGGCGCGCCCCTCTGCTTGCACAAGGCCGATCAGACACTTTGGGATCATCTCGACGTGCAGTGCCGGACCTTCGGGGTCCCGTACAGGTCGGTTCCGCCCCCCGACCGGTGGCTGAATGACGGCGAGGAATTGTCCTTAGGAGATATCCGAGGGACCGCCCTGCATACCCCAGGGCATACGCCGGGCTCGATGTGCTTTCATTTCGAGGGCGCCAAGATGCTGATTGCGGGGGACACGTTGTTCCACGGGAGTATCGGACGGACCGACCTCTGGGGAGGCGACGCGGAGGCCATCGAGCGCTCCATCAGGGATCGGCTCTACACCCTTGACGAAGCCACCCGCGTGATCACAGGCCACGGGGAGGAGACCACCATCGGCTTCGAGATCCGATTCAACCCTTTCGTCCGGAGATAATCGCCGTAAACCCCAGGCCGGCCAGAGGGGACCGAAGCTCAGGGCGGTCCGGGGGGACCACAACCGCCGTGTTCCGGAATTCCAGCCGCCGCGGATACTCCGCCCGCAACCGGTCGAATGCCCATCCCCTCTCAGGGCTCGGCAACTCAGCGATCGCCCGAAGCGCCGCATCGTCGCGGCGGATATCGTAAGATCGGGGCACTAGGTCACACAGGATTTCATCGAGCGACCGGCTGGGATCAATCTCAACCGGCAGGCAATTCGCGTCTGATGGGAGAGCCGGAGGGCTCCACTCAGGCAGGCGATTCAAGAAGGCGCAAGCCGCCTCGTAGAGCATTTTGGTGCCGGTGACCTTACCGTCGAATGAGTACCCGGCGATATGGGAGGTCCCCAGCGTCACGGCCTGGACCAAGGAGGGATCGGGTTCCGGCTCGCCCTCCCAGACATCGAGGACCGCCCCTCCTAGGCGACCATCCCGTAGAGCCCGGAGCAGGGCCTCATTGTCCACCACAGCGCCGCGGGCCGTGTTGACGACGACAGCATGCCGCTGGAGCAGTGACAGCCTCGACTCATCGAGCAGATGATAGGAGGCATCCGGCCCATCCCTGGTGAACGGGACATGCAGGGTCACGATGTCGCTCCGCCGCACGAGGTCATCAAGAGCAATCAGCTCGGAACGCCCGGCCCGTTCTAACGGAGGATCGTTCGCCAGCACGGTCATGCCCAGTGCGCGCGCCTTTTCACACGCCAACGTCCCGATACGGCCCAATCCGACGATCCCCAGGGTGCGCCCCTCATACCGAAGGGGGCCCAGCTCCAAAAGCGCGGCAATCACGTACTCGGCGACCGAATTGGCGTTGCTGCCGGGCGCATAGGCCAGACTGATCCCGCGCGTGCGCAAATAGGCCTCATCCACGTGATCCAGGCCGATCGTCGCGCTTCCGACGAACCGAACGTGGCTGCCGTCCAGCAAGGCAGGGCCGACCGTCGTGACGGACCGCACGAGCAAGAGGTCGGCTTCCCGCACCTCATCCCGCCCGATCGCGCGCCCAGGAAGGAGCTGCACGTCCCCCAGAGTTCCAAAGGCCTGCTCCACATTCGGAATATTCACGTCCGCGACAATTTGCATGGTGCGCTATCCTTGACCCGTAAACCTCCGCCCGTTATCCTGTAACGCCTATGCCTCCGATCGACGCCAAGACGCGCCTCTGCGCGCTCATCGGAAACCCCGTGGAGCACTCGCTCTCCCCCGCGATCCACAACGCGGCCTTTCAGCACCTGGGGCTCAACTTCGTCTATGTCGCCTTCAAGGTTGACGACGTGGAAGGGGCCATGCGGGGCATTCGCGCGCTGCCCGGCATTCGAGGCGTCAGCGTCACCATTCCGCATAAGCTCGCGGTCCTCCCTTATCTCGATGAGATCGAGCCGACCGCCCGGAACATCGGGGCCGTAAACACGATCGTCTCCGAAAGTGGTGTCCTCACAGGGTACAATACCGATGCTTCCGGCGCGCTCGCGGCCCTCCGCGCGTCCGGTGGGCCGGCGGACGGAGCCCGGGTGCTGATGCTGGGGTCAGGGGGCGCCGCCCGCGCCATCGCCTTCGCTCTCTGTCTGGAGGCAAAGGTCACCGCGCTGACGATCCTGGCAGTCATTGACCAGGAACGCGAGACGCTGGTACGTGACCTCCGCGAAAAAACCGGCGCCGCCGTCTCCGGTTTCCAGCTCACTCCGGAGACCTTGGCGCGGTGCATCCCCGAGGCCCAGACTCTGATCCACTGCACCCCCGTCGGGATGAGCCCGCAGGTCGGCGAGACATGCGTCCCCAGGCATCTTCTGGCGCCGCGTCTGACCATCATGGATATTGTGTATAATCCGTTGGAAACACGCCTGTTGTCCGAAGCTCGGCAGACGGGGTGCCGGACGGTGCGTGGAATCGAGATGTTTCTGCAGCAGGCCGTCGGGCAGTTCGAGCTTTGGACCCAGCAACCGGCGCCCCTCGACGTCATGCGATCCGTCTTGGAAAGACAATTCACGTGAATATCATCTTGATCGGCTATCGCGGAACGGGCAAGACCAGCATGGCCAAGCTCCTGGCGGAGCGATTGAAGTGGCCCCTCGTCTCCACGGACGCGGAGATCGTCAACAAGGCCGGCATGGGTGTCCCCGCCATCATTCAAAAAAGGGGCTGGGACTACTTCCGCGACGTGGAATCCCAGATCTGCCGGCGGGTGGGGGCGAAGGACCGGACCATCATCGACACCGGCGGGGGAGCCATCCTCCGCAAGGAAAACGTGGAGGCCTTGCGCCAGCGCGGCCGGGTGTTCTGGTTGACGGCGGAAGTGCCCACCATCATGGAGCGGATCAAGGCCAGCGCGGAGCGTCCCTCACTCACCGGCAAGAAGAGTTATGTCGAGGAAGTGGAGGAGGTGTTGAAGGAGCGCCTCCCCTTGTACAAGGCCGCCTGCGACCACATCATCCCGACCGACGGCCGCACCATCGAGGAAATCGCCGACGAGATCCAACAGAAAATGTGACGCCCGTTCATCGTCGCAGCGTCCCTTTACTTCTCCGACACGATTTTGAACCGCAGCGTCCCAAGCTGACTGGCTTCGGTGATCTTCTCGCCGACATGAATCCTGACCTTGTAGTTGCCGGGGACCCAGCCGTCTTTCGGCCGCGGCAATTCCAGGAAGCCGCTGTCCTGGGAGGTCTGGAGGTAGACTTCCTCCTCCAACAACAATGTGTCGGTCGGCCGGCTGTCGCCCTTCTCCAGATACCACTGACCCATGATGTGCGCCGGATTCTCCCTCGGAAGAATATCGAAAACCATGTACACAGCCTCCACGTCCGACTTGAACGTGGTGGCGGGTTTCACAGGTTTGTAGCGGTCGGTTTGGAAGGAATCCTTGACTTCTTTGTATCCGTGAGCAAGAGCGAGATTCGTAAAGAACCCGGTGGGCGGTAGGTCCAGGACCTTCACATCCGGAGTCTGGGCCAAGACCGGCTGGGCCGAAGCGAGGACACAGCCCAGCACGATGGCCACTCCCCTGCACGCT
>CAZITU010000083.1:0-12063 GCA_964542245.1 uncultured Nitrospirales bacterium
TGCCGGAGACCATGCGCTTCGAGTTCGAGGGGCCGCTCCCGCCCTACCTGATGGCGAAGGACCTGATCCTCCACATCATCGGC
The DNA here is from genome assembly GCA_964542245.1 of uncultured Nitrospirales bacterium. Classification (GTDB taxonomy): domain Bacteria; phylum Nitrospirota; class Nitrospiria; order Nitrospirales; family NS-4; genus CAZITU01. The sequence continues at coordinate 84 of CAZITU010000083.1, forward strand.
GACATCGGGGTTGACGGCGCGACCTACCGGGCGATGGAATTCGCGGGCGACGGCGTCCTGTCCCTCTCGATCGAAGAACGCATGACGCTCTGCAACATGGTGATCGAAGCGGGAGGCAAGAACGGCATGATCCCGGTGGATGCCGTCACTGAGACATTCGTGAAGTCCAAGACCTCCAAGCCCTATGAACCGGTCGCGGACGATCCGGACGCCCGCTTCCACAGCGTGCGGCGCTACAAGACCGCCGACATCCAGCCCACGGTGGCGAAGCCGCACTCCCCGGATAACCGGAGCACGGCCCGGGAGTGTGCCGATGTGAAGCTGGACCGCGCCTACATCGGCTCCTGCACCGGTGGTAAGCTCAACGACTTCATGGCTGCGGCAAGGATCCTGAAGGGTCAGCAGGTCAAGACCGACACCTATATTGTCCCGGCGACGACGGAAGTGGCGCGGGGCCTGGCGACCACCAAGCTGGACGGGGAATCTCTCATGGAGATTTTCCAGAAAGCCGGGGCGAAGATCTCGCAGGGCGCGTCGTGCGCGGCCTGCCTAGGAGGCCCATCGGATACGTTCGGGCGGCTGAACAGGAGCGAGGTCTGCATCTCAACGACGAACCGGAACTTTCCCGGGCGTATGGGTTCGAAAACGGCTCAGGTGTATCTGGCTTCACCTTACACTGTTGCAGCGTCCGCGATCACGGGCACGATCACCGATCCCCGCGAGTTCTTGTGAGCGTGACCCAGCGTGCTCTCCAAATCGCTCTCAGCCTGTAAGGAAATCCTGGCGGGGGATCGCACCATCCTCCGCGAGTTACTCCATCCCGCTCGTGATGCGGCCGCCATCGGATACAGCCTGGCTCACGCCAAACTGGAGCAAGGCGCCTCCTCGCTGCCGCATCGCCTGACGACCTCGGAAGTTTACTATTTCATAAGCGGGAAGGGCCGGATGCACGTGGACGGCGAAGCGGCCGCAGTCAGTCCGGGACAGGCCCTGTACGTTCCCCCTGGAGCAGTCCAGCATCTGGACAACACCGGTCCCGATGATCTCGTGTTTCTCTGCATCGTGGATCCGGCCTGGCGGATCGAGGACGAGGAAATATTGTGAGGAAGCATGCAAGACGTAATTAAGGGCAAAGCCTACGTCATCGGCGACAACATTGATACTGATCAGATCATCCCCGCCAAGCACCTGGTGTACAGCCTGAGCGATCCCGAGGAGCGCAAGCTGTACGGGAAGTACGCGTTTTCCGGCATACCGGACGCCGTGGCCGGGCTCCCGCACGGCAATATCAAGTTCGTCCCTGAGGGAGACTATCGCTCCTCCTATCGAGTTGTGATCGGGGGGAAGAACTTCGGCTGCGGCTCGTCGCGTGAGCATGCAGCCGAAGCGCTGCAAATCGCGGGCATCACGGCGGTGGTCGCCGAGTCCTACGCGCGGATCTTTTATCGGAACGTGGTGGATGGCGGTTTCTGTATGCCCCTCGAAGTCACCCAACGCCTGGTCGGCGAGGTCTCCACCGGAGACGACCTGGAGATCAACGTGCCGGCCGGCTCGATCAAGAACCTGACCACCGGCAAGACCTATACCTTGCGGCCGCTGGGCGATGTACTCGACATCATCAAGGCCGGCGGGGTCTTCGCCTACGCCCGCCGAGCCGGATTGCTGAAGTCATGAAGGCGCGGATCGCAGTCCTGCCCGGCGACGGGATCGGCCCCGAGATCATGCCGCAGGCCGTGCAGGTCCTGGAGACGATCGCCGCTCGCTACGGGCACACCTTCGAGTTCCGCGCGGCCGATGTCGGCGGGGCCGCCATTGATAAGACCGGAAGGCCGCTACCGGACGAAACCTTGACGCTCGCCAGGGAAAGCGACGCGATCCTGTTGGGCGCCGTGGGCGGTCCCACGTGGGAAGGCCTGGACTATACCGTCCGGCCTGAGCGGGCGCTCCTCGGGCTACGCGAGCAGCTAGGCCTATACGCCAACCTGCGCCCGGCGAAGCTCTACCCGATGCTGGCGGACGCCTCGACGCTCAAGCCCGAGGTGATCACCGGCATTGATCTGCTGGTCGTCCGCGAGCTGACCGGAGGCATCTACTTCGGAAAGCCCAAGGGTATCGAGAAGACGCCGGATGGCGAGAAGGGAATCAATACCGAGGTCTACACGACGGCGGAGATCGTCAGGATCGGAAAGGTGGCCTTCGAGGCCGCCCGTAAGCGCCGGCGCAAGGTCACGTCGGTGGACAAAGCCAACGTCCTCGAGTCTTCGGAGCTCTGGCGGCGGGTGATCATTGACGTCTCCAAGGGCTACCAGGATGTCGAACTGAACCATATCTACGTGGACAATTGCGCCATGCAGCTCGTGCGCAACCCAAAACAGTTCGATGTGCTCGTCACGACCAACCTGTTCGGCGACATCCTGAGCGATGAGGCAGCGATGCTGACCGGCTCCATCGGCATGCTGCCCTCCGCCAGCCTGGGCGGCACGGTGAGCAAAGTCGGATTGTATGAGCCGATCCACGGCAGCGCTCCCGACATCGCCGGCCGGGACCTCGCCAACCCGATCGCCACCATCGCCTCGGCGGCGATGATGCTGAGCTACTCCTTCAACCTCGACAAGGAAGCGGCGGCCATCGAGCGGGCGATCCTCCTGGTGCTCGAGCAAGGCTACCGGACAAAGGACATCCAGTCGCCGGGATCCAAGCTCGTGGGCACGAAGGAAATGGGGCGTCTCATCCGCGCGGAACTCGGAAATGTCTAGCAGTTCGTGCTTCGACGAGCTCAACACGAACGGTTATAGCATTCACCCGGAAACACCGAGCCTAAAATATCCGGTCGCCCTGAGGCTGTCGAAGGGCGACCATTGATGCCCACGATCGCCCCGGGAACGATCACGACCGTCGCCGGCACCGGCGAGCCCGGCTGCTCCGGCGACGGCGGGCCTGCCCTTCAAGCGATGCTCAACGAGCCCAAAAGCGTGACCATCGCCGGAGGTTTCCTCTACATCGCCGACGCCGAGAACCATCGCATCCGCAAAGTTGATCTGACCACCGGCGTGATCTCAACCATCGCCGGTGAGGGTACCGGCGTCGCCCCCTCTCCCTTACCCTCTCCCTCGGAGGGGAGAGGGCAGGGTGAGGGTGAGGACCTCGACCCCTTAGCCGACCCCGTCAAGGCGAAAGAGGACAAAGTTGTGCAACTCGCCGACCAGAGCGGCACCGTGCGCTTCCTCGTCGGCACGGCCGAGAAGGGACGTTTCACGGGGGACGGCGGACCGGCCGTGGCGGCGACGCTCAACTTCCCGTCCGCCGTGGCGGCAGACAGCAAAGGGAATCTGTACATCGCCGACACCTTCAATCATCGGGTCAGGCGCGTGGACGGCCACACCGGCCGCATCAGCACGCTGGCCGGAAACGGTACCGCCCGGTTCTCCGGCGACGGCGGGTCGGCGGACAAGGCCGCGCTCAACGAGCCGGTCGCGCTCGCGCTCGATGAACAGCGGGACCTGCTGTATATCGCCGACCTGGCGAACTATCGCGTCCGCGCGGTGGACCTCGAAACGGGTCGGATCATGACCTATGCAGGCAACGGCGAACGGGAGTACGACGGCGACGGGAACAAGGCCGCGCACGCCGCTCTGTCCGGCCCCAGCGGCCTGGCCCTGGATGCCGAGGGGAATCTCTACATCGCGGATACCTTCAGCGGGCGTATCCGAAGGGTAGACCTGGTCACGCGCACCATCAGCACAGTTGCCGGGGACGGGACGGAGTATCGCTACCAGGGGATGCCCAACGAGTTCTCGACCGGCCTGTCTCGGCCGTCCGGCATCGCGCTGGCCGGGGACGGGACTCTCTACATCACAGACTCAGACAATCACTTGATCAGAAAATGGAGCCCGCGAACCAAGATCATCACCGTGATCGCCGGCAACGGCAAGCCGCAATTCGCCGGCGACGGTGGCCCCGCCGCTGCCACAAGCCTCAACTACCCCTTCGGCGTCGCCATGGACCCGGCCGGCAACCTCTATATCGCCGACACTTTCAACCACCGGATTCGCATGGTCGCCGCGGCGCCGTACAAGGCCTGCCGTTAACTCTCCATCATCTCCAGCCGGGCATCAAACTCATGGTTGCACTGCGTGCAGCGCACGCAGTCCCTTTCGACCGTGCCCTCGTCTAAGGGCGTGGCCATACCGCCACAGTCCGGACAACGCCTCAGATGCACTGCCTGCTCATCCAGGGCCTCGAACTTGGAGCCGCGGAGGCAATACACCGGCTTCCCGTCGAGCATCCACGTCTTGCCGCTGTTATCCACGACGGGCAAGGTAATGTAATGACGCGCCGCGTAGTCTTCCCGCTCCTTCGGGGTTGAGAGTCCGTCTTTGATCAGTTTGTTGGTTTTCGCGTCATACAGCGCATCACCCTTCACGATTACTTTGGTCGGTCCCATCTTGCACCTCCAAGCTACATGCCGTCCGCCTTCGACGCGTAGCGGTTGCGTGCCTTGTCCATTGCGTCCGTCAGGTCCTTCCATTCCTGGGCGGTCAGCAGGGCCTTAATCTGGAATCGCATTCCCAGGATCTTGGTCGCGCTCGCCATCCGGGCGTTATTCTGCTCGTCCAGCACTTTGGTGAACTGCTCCGGCTTCGCCGCATAGTCCGCATTCAACGCGTACAGTTGCTGGTGATAGGCGCGGGTCTGCTTGGAGGACTGCTTGACCTCCGCAACGATGTTCTGGATGGCTGCCTGGACTTGCTTGGCCTTCTCCGGGTCCTTGACGGTTTGGCTCACCAACTCGTTCATCTCGCCGACCCCTCGTTCGAGCGCGGCCTCCCTGTAACTCTCCCCTGTGCCGTAGCCATGGGGTCTAGCACAGCCGGCCGCTGTGAGAGTCATTGCTACGAGCGCCAGCAACAGCATGTGTGTCGTCTTCATAGTCTCCCCCTGAAATGATTACTCGCTGCAAAAGATCATCACAAGCAACTCCCCGGGTAGAAGCATAATCGTTCCCGGCTCCCAGTGCAATTCTGTCTTACAGAGGATCAAGCCGGTTGACCCGTCCCTGCGTTGTCACTACAATTGGCCCGCCGCGAAGCAGTGCACAACGACCCGCACAGAGGACCTTCAAGCATGCCGATCACGACCCGCATTCACGCCCTGCTTGAACAAGAGCGGACTCTCATTTTCCCCGGCGTGTACGACGCGCTGAGCGCGAAGCTGGTAGAGCGCGCCGGCTTTCCGCTGACCTTCATTTCGGGTTACAGCGTGGCGGCCACCCAACTCGGGCTGCCGGATTTCGGCTACCTGACGCAGACCGAGATGGTGGGCACGGCGAAACGAGTTTGCGCCTCGGTCAAAATCCCGATCATCATTGACGCCGACACGGGGTACGGGAATGCCCTCAATGTGATCCGGACGGTCAATGAGTTGATCGAGGCCGGGGCCGCGGGCATGTTCCTGGAGGATCAGGTCTGGCCCAAGCGCTGCGGGCACATGAAGGGCAAGCGGGTTATTCCGGTGGAAGAGCATGTGCAGAAGATTAAGGCCGCCGTGGAGGCGCGCCGGGGCCGCGATTTCTTCATCGTGGCCCGCACGGATGCCCGGCAGGTCAACGGTCTTGCGGATGCGATCAATCGGTGCCGTCGGTACAAAGAAGCGGGTGCCGATGCGCTCTTCATCGAGGCGCCCAGGAGCAGCGAGGAACTCGCCACGATCGCTCGGGAGCTGCCGCCGCCGCTCGTCGCCAACATGCTGGAAGGAGGCGTGACGCCTTTGCTCACCAAAGACGAGCTGGAGAAGCTCGGCCTGCAGCTCATCGTCTGTCCGCTGACCGCGCTCTACGCCTCAGCCAAGGCCATGCAGGACATGTTTGCGCTGATCAAGAGCAAAGGGACCACCCGCGACGCCCTGGACCGCCTGCTCCCCTTCCAGCAATTCCACGACATCATCGGGCTCGACGATTACTACAAACTCGACGAGAAGTACCGGACCCAGGACGGAGTCTAAGCGCGGGTCCGACTCGCCGCCACCCGCTAAGAGGATTTTCCTGCAGTCGTAACCGTTCCGAACCAACTGTAGCGGTAGCGCGCGACGAGCCGATAGGCGAGATAGGCGAGCGGCCGGATCAAAGGAACGCCCAGGATGGCGTGCAGGACCCGCCCACCGGGAAGACCCGGCACCAGCGGCAGAAAGGCATCCAGGCCACGGCGCACTGAGCCGTCGTGTTCCACCAGAAAGGCCGCATCGGGGCAACCCGGTTTGTAGTCGGAGCCGAGGCGGCAGGCGGCCTCATCGCTCTGATACGGCACGAACCGGACACCAGGGTCCTCTCCCAAACGCTCCAATCCTTCTTTGGCCGTCACGCAGAGGCGGCACTGCCCATCGTAAATCAGGATCCGCTCCGGGCTGGACATTATCCGACCAGCTTCGTGACCCGGTCTGACGACAACGGCGCAAGCCGGGCCAGCGCGAGATTGTCACGAACATGGTCCGCCTGCTTCATGCCGACCAGCGCCGTTCCGACCCCTGGAGTCGAACGGACAAACTGCAGCACGCGTTGCGCGCTTGTGCCTTCTTGGAGAACCTCGCGGACGTTCCTCGGAAGTCCACGGCTCAGCTTGCCCTGTTGAACCGATGCGCTGGTCATCACGTAGAGGTTGCGCGCCCGGGCGGCTTCCAGAACGCTCACCATCGCCCCGTTGACGCGTTGCGTCTTGCCAACAAACGCCTCCGGCATGTCGAAGTTATAGGGCAACTGGACCACCTTGAAATGGTGATCCACCCCGCCCACCTCTTCTGCGACCCGCACCAACGCCTCCAACGAGAGATACCCGCGGCACCTGGGTCCGATCCGATAACCGTCCCACGTCGCGGTCCCGTACATTCGGAGGTTGCCCTTGGACACCTCCCCTTCGAGCGCCTCGAAGGCCGCGCGCATGCGTGCCATGAACTCGTCAGGGGACACCTGCTCGAGCTGGGTCTCGGGGTTGTGCAGGTAATACACATCGAGGCAGGCGAGCCCTAGGTTGGCCAGGCTGCCGTCCACCTGATGGCGCAGGTAAGAGGGAGCGATACAATGACAGTCGGCGACAATGTCGGCCGTGCGGATGATGCCGGAGCGGACGAAGGTCTCCTTGATGTAAGCTTTGGCATCCGGTGGGGGCGCCCCGTTGTAAGGGATGAACCCTCCTTTCGTCGCGATCAGCAGCTCGTCGCGGCGGCAAGTCCCATCACGAATCATCTCGGACAAGGCTCGCCCGATCACCCGTTCGCTTCGCTGGCAGCGATAGTTGCCCGCGCTGTCCACGACATTGCACCCGGCCGCGACCGCCTGCTTGATCGCATCGAGGTAGAGCGCGTCCGTCGCATCGTCGGACTTTCCCAGGTACGTGCCGAGTCCGATGGAGGACAACATGAGCCCACCGAGACCTTCCCTGAAATGCTCCGCACGCGCGGCGGTCCCGGTGATCACGCGGTCGCGGTACCGGCGTGTTCCCGCGACCGTCGCATAGCCGGTGAGTCTCATGCCCCGAACTGCTGTCGGCACCACCGCACCATTTGCTCGACCTCACCGGGGCTTTGAAAATCCACCGGCTTGTGGAAGGTCGCGGCGACGAATTCCTCGGTCATTTCCGTCGTCTCTTCAAAGCCGGCTCCACGAAGCACGGGCCGGAATTTGGCGACGGCCGGCTGCAGGTAATACTTCGCTTGCTTGGCGATTTCGTCCGTACCCAGATCCTCGGGCGTCCCTTCGGACATCAGGCACTTGACCTCATCAATAGCCATCCCCATCTGGCAGAGCAGACGACCGTCGGGAGTCAGCTCCAACAGCCAGCCTTCGCTCCCCAAATCCATCAGCAAGGCGCCCCCCGCTTCCAGCTCGTAAAAAGTCGGCTGGCTTCGGCGGAACTGCGTCCGAACGGTTTCCCAGGCGGGGTGAACGGAGTTTGTCTCGCTCATGCTTCCCTCGATTCGACGCTATTATAGCCTTCTTGCACCCCACCCGCACGGCCCTTGACCATTGCCGGCCATCCTCATAGAATGCGCCATGTTCGGAGTCTGGAAGCGCAAATCCCCGATTCCTGACGTCATCCTCTACGCCAAAGCCGACTGCCCGCTTTGCGATGAGGCCAAGGCCCTGCTCAACGAGATCCACGAAACACTGCCCTTCAACCTTACCGTCAAGGACGTCGAGAGCGACGAAAGGGCGAAGAAATATTATGCCGACCGCGTCCCGGTGATCGTGGTGAACGGGCGCGAGGTGGTCGGCTATCCCCCCGACGAGAAGTGGGTCAAGATCGCAATCAAGGCCGGCCCACGCCTCGATATGCGATAGATGTAAACGCACCAATGCGTAACGAGCGTGGCGGCGGAATCGGCAGTCTCCTCAATCTGATCCTGTTGGTCATCATTCTGTTCGTGGGATACCAGTTCTGGATCAAGGAGCTGGAAAACAGGCTTGCCGCTACGATGCCGACCGAAGACTCTGCGCCGCCCCCCCCAACCCGCACTTCCGCCGAACCCGCCGCCCAACCTCCCATCCGGTTGCCGTCTTCCGAACCGGGGCAGAGCCACATGGCGGCCCCCGATCCTTTGCCCGAAACCTCCCCGCATGTCGCGCTGCTGAACGGAATCAAGCAGACGCTGGAGCAGGGAAACGCCGCGGAGGCCCAGGCCAAGTTGATGTCTCTCCCCAAGGAAGCGTTGGATGACCCGGCGGCGAAAAAGTTCGCCTCCGTGCTCTGGAACAACCTGGGTGTTCTGCTGGCCAACAAGGGCGGCGGGGCGGCGGGGGTCACGGCGTTCAAGACCGCCGTGTCGCTCAATCCCTTGGATCCCAAGGCCCACATCAACCTGACTTACGCCATGTGGGAGATCAAGGACCCGGCCTTGAACAGGGAGTTTCTGGAAAAGACCATCGGATTGGCTCCCGACGCCCCCTTTCCGCACCTCGCGCTGGCCGACATGCTGTACGACAAGGACGATCTGGCGGGGGCAGCAACTCACTTGGAGCACGCGACTCAGCACGCGCCCCAGGACCCGAGGGTCCAATCATACCTGCAATTCGTGACGACCAAGGTCAAACATGAAGCGAAGGTCGAGCAGAAGTTCGTCGCGCGTGAAAGCTCCCACTTCATGGTCAAGTTCGACGGCAACGAGGATCATACCCTCTGGAGCCGGGTGTCGGAAATCCTGGAGGACGCATACCGCGAAATCGGACAAAAGTTCAGCTACTATCCCGGCAAGCCGATTACGGTCGTGCTGCATTCACGGGAGACCTTCCAAGCCGCCACCGGCAGTCCGGCCTGGGCCGACGGACTCTTCGACATGATCGGAGGGCGCATCAAGGTGCCCACGCAGGGAGCCCTGACGGACCAGGCCTGGCTGACCCGCGTACTGCGTCACGAGTACGTCCATGCCCTGCTGCACGACCGGGTGGGGGGACGGCTCGGCGCGGTCCCGACCTGGCTGAACGAGGGCCTCGCCATGCAGTTGGCGGGCGATCCTTGGCCTGACCTCGACAAGGTGATCCGCGGCCAGGTTACGCTGATCAATCTCAGAAGCCTGGAAGGACTGTGGATGGGGCTCCCGTCGAACGTCGCCACAGTCGCCTACCTGGAAGGCAACTCCGCCACCGCCTACTTGATCGATCGGTACGGGATGGACAAGGTTCGAGAGGTGCTCAACGAGCTGGCGAAAGGCCAGCCCTTTCCCTTTGCATTCCAGGATCGGCTGTTCATCACCTATGACCAATTCCAGCAACGCTGGATAGACGAGCTCAACGAGAAGCTGAAGGCAGGGAGAATGTAAGAGCCTACGGGAGGGGGAGGTTTCATCATGATTCCATATCGAAGTCTCGCATGGAGCATCCTGACCATCTTCGCATGGATTAGCCAGGCGTCCGCAGGATGGGTCATTGATCAGGCCGTCAAGAGCAGCGGTGAGGGAGGCAAACAGCAGATCATGCTCCAGGCAAACCAGATGAAGACGGTCGTGCTGGACCCGGACGGGAAACCCGAAGCGGCTTTCATCCTGGACCTCAATGCTGAGACCTTTACCCAAGTGAATTACCAAGAACGGTCCTACACGACCGCCAAGGTTCAGGAATATGCACAGATGATCCAGGGGGCCATGAAGGGCGCGATGAGCGCGATGGAAGATGCTATGAAGGATATGCCGCCGGAGCAGCGCAAGATGATGGAACAGATGATGCGCTCACGCATGCCGCAGGCAGGACCAGGTCCTGAGGCCTGTCGCGAGCCCCGGATTGAGATGAGGAAGACAGGCCAGGATGCCACTATTGCGGGGTACAAAGCCGTCAGCTACGAAATGTTGGCCGACGGGAAAGCGGAGTCGGAACTCTGGATCGCGAAGGACATCACCGCATGGAAGGAGTTGGACCCTCAAAAGCTCGAGCGCATCATGAGCGAGTTCTCGAAAGCGGTTCCCCGCTGCGGACCGGCCCGGAGCCGTCAGGCCGGAGTGGGAGCGGATCAAGCCTGGAAGCTGGCCCGCGAGGGATATCCAGTCAAGACCGTGGATCGAAGCGGGAGCGGTACGACGGTGGAGGTCGTCAAGGCTGAGAGCCGCGCCGTCCCGGCTTCGGAATTCCGGCCACCGGCGAATTTCGCCCGGAAGACTCTAAGCGAGATGATGGGGCACTAGCCTGATCCAAGCGGAACGAGTTTGTTCGTGAGCAGCAGGGCGGGAAGACTCGATCGGGCGAAGATCGCGAAGGACTGGCGGGCGCGGGGCTTCAGCTGCGATCTCTGGGTGGACCCGCCGGGGTAGGCGTGGGAAGACTACGTGCACGCGACGGACGAACTGCTGATGATTTTGGAGGGGGCGCTGGAGCTGGAGATGCAGGGCAAGACGTTGCGCCCCGCCATCGGCGAAGAAATCTTCATCCCCGCTGGCACGAATCACACCGTCCGCAACACCGGCAGCACGACGGCAAGATGGCTCTTCGGATATAAGAGTTGAAAAGCAGTCTCCTTTTGCGGCAGGAGGTAATATAAATGGGCAACCCCTATCCAGACAAAGTTTACGGACAAGTTCGATCATTTATTGAACGTCAGGGTTCGGAATATACGGAGAAGGAAGAAAAGAACGCCAAGCGTTTTGACGTACAACATGGGAAGTCTACTTGCATAGCAAAGGTTTACTCGACTGGGACACTTCAAATCCAAGGGTCTGCCTCCAGCCTTAAGCAGACACTTGAAAAACTGAAGGAAGCGATAGAGAACGATGCGGTTTTAGCCGATGAACTTCTTCCGTTTGAGATCGAAGCATTTTCCTGAAACTCTTCAGAAGACCATACCTGCCGTCGACCCCATCATTGTTCGCTTTCTGGGTGAAGCAATTCTGTGCATGGAGGCTAATTCGTTGCTTGGTTGCTCATTTCTCCTTGGCGCTGCTTCGGAGAAAGCAATTTGGCTGTTGATCGATTCGTACGCCCAGGCAATTTCGGATGAAACAAACCGGGCAAAGTTTAAGGAGCGAATCAGCAACAAGTTTATTTCCCGTGCCTATGATGAATTCAAAAGATCGTTCGCCTCTTGCAAGTCCAAACCAACTGATCCCGGTTTAGTGCAGGACTTGGACACAAAGATCGACTCTGTATTCCAATTCTGTCGTGTGTGCAGAAACGAAGTTGGTCATCCTCAAATCTCTCCCAACCTTGATAAAGGGGTTCTGCTCGCAAACATGGCGCAATTCATAAAGTATGCCGAGGCAATTTACAGGCTCATTGAGTACTTTAAAAATACGAAAGTGATCGTATAGCTGTTTACTAACACCACCTCTCTTTTGTCACAGTGGCACGCGCTCTTAACCCAGACTATCCAGGAATACCGTAGCGAGGCGGGCGAAGCTAATACGAAGCTAAATTGAAAAGTGCCGGCAAGTTTTCTGAAGTCGCGGAAAAGTAGTCTGTCCCACTGCTGTCCAAAATAATCTGATCTTCCCGCTCATCCCCGCATGAATT
>CAZITU010000084.1:0-12043 GCA_964542245.1 uncultured Nitrospirales bacterium
CCAGCATGGCCTCGTCCATGTTCACGTCAATGATCTGGGCCCCGCCTTCAACCTGTTGCCGCGCGACGGCCAGCGCGCCTTCGTAATCGCCGCTCAGGATCAGCTTGGCGAATGCGGGCGAGCCGGTGATGTTGGTGCGCTCTCCGATGTTGACGAAGTTCGTGTCCGGGCGGATCGTCAACGGCTCAAGGCCGCTCAAGCGCGTGTACGGCTCTGGGGTCTCCAGCACGCGCGGCGTAAACTCCCGCACCGCTTCCGCGATGGCTTTGATATGAGCCGGCGTGGTCCCGCAACACCCACCCACGATATTAAGCCACCCGTTCGCCGCGAATTCCCGAAGATCCGCCGACATGATATCCGGGGTCTCATCGAACCCGCCGAAGGCGTTGGGCAACCCGGCATTGGGATAACAACTGATGTACACCGGCGCAAGCTGAGACAATTCCTCGATGTACGGGCGCATCTGCTTTGCTCCGAGCGCGCAGTTGATCCCCACGCTCAGCAGCTTCATATGCGAAATCGAATCCCAGAACGCCTCGACGGTTTGCCCGGAGAGCGTGCGACCGCTCCGGTCCGTGATGGTGACCGAGACCATGACCGGTACACGTCTTCCCTTCTCTTCGAAATACTGATCTATGGCGAACAGCGCGGCCTTCAGGTTCAGCGTGTCGAAGACCGTCTCGGCCAAGAGCAAGTCCACTCCGCCGTCCACCAACCCGCGGATCTGTTCCGTATAGGCCTCCACCAGTTGATCGTACGTCACGGCTCGGAACGCGGGATTGTTGACATCGGGCGACATCGAGGCGGTGCGGTTGGTGGGGCCGATGGCGCCCGCCACGAAGCGGGGGCGGGTCGGGTCGGCGGCCGTCACCTTCTCCACAGCCCTGCGCGCGACGCGAGCGCCGGCAAGGTTGAGGCCGTACACCATGTGCTCCAGCTTGTAATCCGCCATGGAGATGGAGGTGGAGTTGAAGGTGTTGGACTCAATGATATCGGCGCCGGCCTCAAGGTACTGTCGGTGAATAGACTCGATGATATCCGGCTGCGTGATCGAGAGCAGGTCGTGGCAGCCTTTGAGATCGCGCGCATGGCCGGCGAACTCCACGCCGCGGTATCCGGCCTCATCCAGCTTGTGCGCCTGGATCATCGTGCCCATCGCGCCGTCGAGAATGACGATGCGTCTCTGTAGAATGCGCTCTAAGTCCATGGCGTGATCCCAATCGCGCGTGGACCGCTCGCCCAGCGCCTGCAGGAACACGGTCGCGCAGGACCGCCCCGCATGTCGCACGATCCGCGACCTCAGTGACTATACTGGATCAATTACGGCCAAGCAAGCAGACTGCCTTGACAATACCGGAACCCGTTCGTAGGATGGATAAATTCGAGAGGCCCAACGATGAACACGATTGTCCTCCTTCTTACCGGAATCGTTGCGTGGTTGGGCTCTCCCTCGCCCGCGCTCGCCGGAGCGCTCTTTCAGGACGGGTTCCTAGGCCTCACACAAACGGAACTTCGTGCGAAGATGGGCACACCTCACAAGGTCCGGATCAGGATGGCCGCCCAGCGCGTATTCAACTATCATTCGTTTGAAAACTGGGACACCAGTTTAAAAGACGCGATGGCGGGCGAAATGGGGGAGGACGTGTACCTCTTCACCAGAGATAAGGTTACCGTCCGTTATTCGTTCCACTTCACCGAAGAAAACACGCCGAATTCGGACACGACTACCCTCATCGTTAATTCGGTGGATATCGAGTTCTTGAGTTCCGATCCGCAGTCAGATGCGACCGAGAGACCGGTCACTGCTCCATTCCCGGTTCCGATCGCGGATCTCCCGAAGCTCGTGCCCGAGTTTAAGCCGTCCCTTGCCGACGAGGCCCCCGCGTACCGGTCCACCCTCTTCATCATCCTGGTCCAAGACCAAATCTCAAAGGAGGCGCTCCGGCTGGTCAAAGAGCGGGCCAAGGCCGACTATGAGTGGTCGTTATCCTACCGTCTGTACACTACCGAAAGCTTTCCGCCTCGGATCAGTTTGAGCGATACGGTGAACCGGATGGAGTTCGCCATCGACAGCCTGCGATTCATCAAAGACCACTACAAGCTGACTCACGATCCGATGATCAACCCCTTTTCCGCAAAGGCCGCCTCGCTCCCCCCGCCACCCGACCCGACGAAGAAGAAGATCCCGAAACCCCGCTACGCGCCCTAACGGAACGACACACCCGCCTGGCCGACTTCGTCGGCGAACCGGATGTCTCGGCGGTCAGCCAAAAGAAGATACGCCTCTCCCCACTGCTGCGAACTCTCCAAGCTCCAGGTTTCATCAACCTCGGTTGGCCTCAGGCGCACTCCCCACTTCCCCCCCGAAACCAGATACACCATCCCAGCCCCTGAATCCTCAACCGGCTGGGCGCTTGCCGAGCAGATTGGATGGGAGTTATCGTCCTGCCATCCGGTAACCCAGCACCACTCCCCGGTCGAGATCCGATCATACAGCCGAACCTGCACGACCGGCCGCGCAGGTCCTTGCTCCCGGAACCTCACGAAGACGGCGCTCTCGCAGTTGGGATTCGGCTCAACCTCAACGTACACGCGCGAACCTGCCGGGACTTGAGGCTTGACCCCGTAAGAAATCTCCTGCTAATCTAACGTCGTCAATGAACGCCATGAGCATCCAGGACACCCCTCCCCTCTCACTCCCCCTCCTGCGGAGACGCCCGATCCGCCTCGCCCTCTATGCCGTACTCGGGGTGATGTTCCTTGGGATGCTTGCGTGGCGCTTGATCCCCATCTACACGGACCCGACGTTCGAAACCGCAGTCGCGCAGAAGCGAGTGGTCGTCGGCATGAGCCGAGAGCAAGTCCTGAAGAGTTGGGGATCCCCTTACAAGATGGATGTGACCTATACGGACTCCGGCATCCGCCGTGAAATGTGGGTGTTTGAGGATTGGATCGATAGTGCCACCGTCAAACATCGGTATCTGTATTTTGAGGAAGGTACCCTCATCGGTGGGTGGTATTGACGTGCGCTCATCCCGCATGGCCGGGTTCGGGCGTCCCCTCCGTCGCTTTCAGGAAATCACGCACCAGCAGCGAGGCCCGCTGGAGGTCGGACTCCGCTACCAAGATGACCCGCTCGCTGAACGGAAAAAAGTTCAAGCCGGGATAGAGGCCACCGAAATGCTCGTTCTGAATTTGGAAGGCGATCCCGTCGCTTTCGAGCAGGCTCTCGACAATCATCAACTCGTTTTCATCTCGGGGCACCAGCAGCTTGGTCACGTAGGTATTGTAGGTCGCTGACGACTCGAAAAGCAATGTCAAGAACCCTCCCAGAAGTCATCATCTTTGACGTGGGTAATGTCCTCATCAACGTAAACCATCTGGCGATCGGAGTCGGTCTTGCGGAAGCCTCCGACCACGTATCCTTTCGTGACCGGGCCGTGCTGCTCGCCACCATCCGCAGCTGGCGGACTTCTCCGCTGATCGCCGAGTTCGAAGAGGGGCGCCTCTCACCCGAAGGGTTCTACGCCCGGATGAGGGACGTTTACAGACTGACGGCCTCGTTCGAGCGGTTCCGCGCGATTTGGAACTCAGGGTTCAGCGAGAACACCCCGGTCGTTGAGATCATCGGGCGACTCCACGGCGGAACCCGCTTGCTTGCGCTTTCAAACACGGACCCTCTCCACTTCGAGTACCTCTGCGCAACTTTTTCCATCCTGGAAAGGATGGAAGATACGATCCTCTCCTATCGGGTCGGCCGGCGAAAGCCGGCATCCGAGATATTTGCCTGTGCACTCGAGCGCGCAGGGGTACATCCCCATCAAGCTTGGTACGTGGACGACATCGCCGATTTTGTGGACGCGGCCGAAAGGATTGGCCTGCGGGGCATCCCCTACCGGACTGCCCCTGAACTGGCCGACGCGTTGGGGATCGGGTGATTAGGGAGTCTCGGTGATCTGAATGCGCCGTTCTCTGCCGGCACCGCCGGAAATCATCATGACCCGCTTCCATTCACGGATTTGGTAGACAGCCCAGGCGTTGGGCCTGCCCAGGTAGAAGGCGTCGGGGTCCTCGCCGCTTGCATTGAGGTAGATCGGTTCGGTGAACCCTTCATCGAGAACGCGGTCAAGGAGGCAATCGGTGGTCATTCCTGGTCCCTTGAGAGAAACCTCTGCAAGAAGCTTAAAGATTTCGTCCGTGCTGTTGAGGGTGACGGGGTCCATGCGCCGGTCATCAGTCTAGCGACAACGCCGGCCTGTTGCAACGGAGAGTAAAATGAAGCCGCTCACAAGCGATCACTTTCGTGACAAGCTCATGACGATTATGGACCGGAAGGACCACTGGGCCTGGCCGCTCTTCTCCAGCGCCCAGATAACCAAAGCTCAGATCGAAACGCACTACCGCCAGGAATACGCCGTGTACGTCCGCGACTTCCCGGTGTTCCTGGGCCGAATTCACGGCAAGAACCCCCCGCGCCCCGTCCGCTCGGAGCTGGCCCGAAATCTGTACGAGGAGGATACCGGCGGATTGACTTTGGGGCAGTCTCACCCCGATTTATTCCTTACCATGATGCTCGGGTTGGGTTTCGAGCGGGCGCACTTCCGCGATGTGAACCTTCTTGCGGAAAGCCGCGCGTATCGTGAATGGCTGGACAAGATCACGCTCGAAGGAGACTGGTTGACCGGACTGGCTGTTATTACCATTTTCGTTGAAGGGAGCGTCCACGACCGCCAGGAAGTCCTGCACCCCTCTCCCCCCAAAGATGCGGAACAGATTGAGGAGATCATCCGCAAGCACCCTCTGGTGCTGAACCATGGCATCGATCCGAAATACCTGGACCTGATCCGAGTTCACTTGATGGTCGAGTCAGGCCATCGCCAGACGGCCTGGCGAACCATCCTCACCTATGCGACCGGCGCGGCGGACCAGCAGCTCATCCTCGACGCCATGCAGGAAAGTCTGGCCCATTGGCTCAGCTATCGGGACGGCGTCGCACGGTATTGCGGCCTGCGCAAATAGCGCCTCTCCCTCCACAGCCACTGCAGGGAGACGCCTCAGTGGGTACCATGTCGTGACCGGCCGGTCCAGTCTCTACTACCCCTTTCACCTGTGCATGCGGGAGACCCTTGAGCGCCTCCTGACCCGTTATGAATGCGTTCATTTTCGAGACTGCATGGCCATCCAACTGACGCCGACGAGCGGAACGACGGCGCATCCAGACCGTATGGGCGACGCCCATGCCGACCTCCTGGAGCAAGGCCGCATCGTCCAGGGGTACAACGTCAGCGGCCCGCTCAGCCCAGAGACGGACAGGCGGGTCAATCTGGACTTACAAGACCGCGAGTGGCGCGAGATCTTCCACTTTGCTCTCCGCGACGATGCCCGTTTCCGCCGCGGTTTTGCCGAACAAAGTCAGGACGAGCGTGCCTTTCGCCCATTGCTACCCGAACGCTGGATCGCATGGCCGATCACTCTCGCTGAAGTACGACAGATGTCCCTTCTGAAGCTGAATCCTGAGCGGGCTATCGCCTTCGAGTACGGACTGATGATGGTGAAAACTTCCGCCTCGCTCTGGTATACCATCCAACTCTGTCAGCGGCACACGTTGGAGGCCGCTACCGACTCACCGTCTCACGACCGTCTTCTCCGTCGCATCATGACCCGTGACCGGATCACGCTGTCGACGTTCCTGCTCCGACGCGAGAGGGACTAACGCATAGCGCCCTAGGCGGTGATTTGTTAGAATAACTACACAGGCAGGATCCCCAATGGCCGCGCTCCCGACAGCCCCTATCCCCGAAACGATCGAAGACGCCAGCACTGCGACTGACGACGGTCTTGAGGGGCGGGTTATCGTCTACAATTGCGACTGCCACACATACCAGCAAGTCATTGATTTGCTGTGCCGGGCTGTCCCCAACATGACGCCGGTACGGGCATTCGAGCTTGCTTATCGGATCGACCATGCTGGATCGGCGGAAGTCTATGCGGGAACCCTGACAGTCTGCGAGCAAGTCGCCAGAATTTTGGCCGAGGGAGGCTTGCGCGTGGCGGTTCAATAAATGTCGGCGGGAGCCCCGCCGGTTCAGCTCTTTTTGACGAAGCTGATGGCGTCCTTGAGTTCAGCAATGGCCAAGCCGAGGGCCTGGGAACCCAATGGGATATTGGCCTCGAGGGTCGCCTCCACCTCCGGACTGCTGATCACCACCTCGTAGCGATCCTGGACATTGGTAAGGCGTACCCCTTGTCCTTGCTCACGAGGCAGAAAAATCTCATACCAAACTTCCTTTTCGACCAGGCAGACATCACGGAACCGCTCGTAGAGAAGCTTCAGCTTCTCTGGATCACGCTCGTTCACGGATTCCCGTCCGGCAGGTTCGATCGGCAGAGAGGAAGTCAGGCCCTCTGGGCTCGTTTGCGTATTGGGGTAACCAGCTCATTCAATAATCGAGCGGGACTGACTTCTTTGACTTGGGCCGTCGTGTAGATACGCGCCCCGTACAATTCATAGATCGCTGCAACGGCACCCTTATCGCCTTTTCTGGCCTTCGCGAACAAGCGCCGTCGCTCCTCAAGTTCATCCTCCGCCACGGCAGTCGCGAGGGCCGACTGCCCCTTGGACCGCTCGCCCGGCTTGTTCTGTCCGGATACCTTCAGGTGACTGACACGCTTGTCACGCCTGGCTTTACCGGGAGCAATTTTGACGATCTTTGCCTTCCGATGCCCGGCTTTGAGGTGCCCTATCTTATGCGGCTTATTCTGCCGAGTTTTCTTCATATCTTTTACCCTCGACTCACGAAATTGGTACAATAGTACTTTATATTACCACAAATCACGGGCGCCCGTGAGAAATCTTACGGCTCCGGCCGAGCGTAGTGACATGCGACTGAATTCATGAAAATAACATATTGTATTTCTTATGTATTTTGCAGATTGCGTGTTACGGTCGGTAACGCGCCTGCCTTGGGGTCAAGGCTACAAAGACGAAAATTTCCTTTTCCGAGAACATCTGGACATAGTCTCAGAGGGGCTGGTATTTTATAATGGCGTCAGCGCCCCCAAGCGCTGTATCCACGAAAGGGCTACCACCATGGAAATGTACAAAAAGGAAGCCTGCTCCACCGACGTGAAAGACGACCCTGACGCTCGCGAATTGTTGCGACGCGCCTTCGAGCGGACGGCCCGCTGGCCTGCCGACTTCAAGGGATTCACGGCAGACCTCACGGTGAACGTCAACGGGAAGGAATTCAAAGGATCGGTCGCCGTCAAATCGGCCCAGGAAGTCAGCGTATCCCTTGCCGATGCCGAACTCCAAAAGTGGGCCGCCGGGACCATCGGCATGATTGCTGTCCACCGCGGACCCCGGACGTTTGATCAATCGGACGGCAAAAGCGTGCTGACCCTGGAACGCGGAACCGTCCATCCGATGGGCCAGACCATTCACATTCACGACAATCTCCAATCCCATTATCGAGTCAAGGAGGACAGAATCACTCAAATCAATCGGACCATGGGGCCGATAAAATTCACTATCAATGTCGAGGACAGTGCTCTCACGCAGGACAACAAATACTTGACCACCCGATACACCGTGTATTACTTCAACGCACAAAGCGGGGCACTGACCAACGTGGAGAGCTTCACCGATTCGCATGTTCGTCTCGGCCAAGCCGACCTTCCGGCCTCGCGTCGCATCATCTCCGCGGAGAACGGGATGGTCTCGGTCAAGACACTCACATTTTTGAACCACCACTTGCTGTAAGGTATCCTGCATGTCCTTCAACATCCCCGGCTCAACCGGCATGGGCCCTCTGAAGGGCAAAACGCCCGACGATCAGATGGGCTACGTTCCGCGGCCCGGGGCAAAGGACCTGACCAAAGAATACCCTCGAAGCTCACGGGATCTCCTGGGGGGCTTTGTCCACTTAGCTCGGATGATCGACAAGGCCCGCGCCCGAGAAGCCGGCATCAACGGCGACTACATCTTTCCCTGCCCTCTCGACAAAGCGCTCTTGTCGTTCCTGGAAGTGACCGAACAGGACTTCGCCCATGCCGCCAAGACCCGTACCGACGCGTTGGTCCTTGAGTGGCTGGCCGTGAATGCGCGCCCCCGATCAAAGAAACAAATCGAGTTATGGAACCAGCAGATACTGGGGCGCGGTCCCAACGACGACGCGCAGTGGCGGTACTTCACGAAATCCCGAGAGGCGATCGACCCGTCCCGCACGGACATCGTTACGTGGATTGACCTCTTGGACCTTGAAGAACGGCGGGAGGTCCCTGTTCGAAACTCGCCCCCTTCTTCTTCAACTTAAACGGTGGAGAAAACATCATGCGAAACTTCATTATTCTTGCCTTAATTGTAATGGTTTTCATGAGTTTTATGCCTGCTGCAAAAGCGGAATCTCCTCACCCAAAACTCACCACGGCCGAAATCCAAAAGGTCCTCGCTGCTGCCGTCGCAAAAGCCCAGGAGATCGGCGTTCCGATGGGTATTTCCATTGTGGACGCGGGGGGCAACCTCATCGGCTTCATTAAGATGGAAGGCACCTTCCTCCACACCACTCATACGTCATTCAGCAAAGCCTACACCTCAGCGTCAA
The DNA here is from genome assembly GCA_964542245.1 of uncultured Nitrospirales bacterium. Lineage (GTDB taxonomy): Bacteria > Nitrospirota > Nitrospiria > Nitrospirales > NS-4 > CAZITU01. The sequence goes on from CAZITU010000084.1 coordinate 8,604, forward strand.
TTCGTAAACCCTCGAGCGGCAGCGGCATTCCGCCGCAGATCACCGCCGAAATCGCTTCCGTCACCGACGGAAAGTTTACCACCCTGCCGGGGGGCCAGCCATTATTCAAGGAGGGAAAAGCGGTCGGGGGCATTGGAGTCGGGGGCGGGAGGGGTGAACAGGATGAGGAAGTCGCCCAAGCCGGTGTCGCCGCCTTAGCGAGCAAGTAAAACCGTTCTCACCAATCGTCCTCAACGGCCGAGGGCTCGGATAGCTCAAGGGCCTTCTGTTGTTCCATCGCATTCGTTAGGAGGACCCGTACGAACATGGAGGTCACCGAGTCCCCGGAGGACGGTGAAACCTTGCTCGCCGAAGCTATTTTGTCTAGCCAGGCTTTCTGATCTTCAGAAACCTGAACCTTGATTTCGATCAGTCCCTGTTCTCCACGTATCTCCTCAAGCAGGTCCTTGGGAACCATATCCAGAGCTTGCCCCTGTTCCTCCGAGTTCCACAACAACGTCCGCATGAAGATAGAGATCACGGAGCCTTCCGGGAGGGTTCCACCGGGGGGTACGGCAATCTTACCCTTCTTGACCATCATCTCCAACCAATTCTTCTGGTCCGTCGTGATGAGGATCGGGATCTCTGCTAATTTGACATTGCCGAAGATATCCACTTAGCGCCTCAGGATCAAACATCATCGAGGGATGAACATAGCGCGATTACAGCACGAGATTTTCGGGATTGTCAATCATGCGCTGAGCGTCATTCTGAACGCAGCGAAGAATCTAACCCTTCACTTGGCAGTTCTGCTCCTCCCCGATTACGCGCTCACGCGATTCGGTGGCTCCTTGCCAGCAAGAGCGGCAGTGATGTTCTCAACTACCATCATCCCCATTTTCACCCGCGTCTCATACGTTGCCGAACCGATGTGCGGCAAGAGCACCACATTGGAAAGCCCCAGCAACCGCGGGTGGACTCGGGGTTCGTCTTCGTAGACATCCAGGCCCGCGCCAGCCAATCGTCCCTGCGCCATCGCCTCCGCCAGTGCCGCTTCATCCACGACCGGTCCCCGCGCAGTGTTGATGAGATAGGCCGTTCGCCGCATCCGGGCGAGTTCGGCCTTGCCGATGAAGTGTCGCGTACCCTCGGTAAGAGGAGTGTGGATCGAAACGATATCCGCTGTCTGAAGCAACTGCGGCAACGGCACGCGCGAGACGTTCAGAGCTTCCTCTTCCTCGGAACTGAGGGGATGGCGACTATGATAAATCACGGACATCGCGAACCCCGCCGCCCGACGGGCCACCGCCCGCCCGATCCGGCCCATACCGACCACCCCAAGCGTTTTGCCGTGGACATCCGAGCCCAAAAGCTGGGTCGGAGCCCAGCCCGCCCAGCGCCCTTCCCGTACCAACCGGTCCCCTTCGGGGATGCGACGGGTTACGGCCAGGATCAAACCCCACGTCAGGTCGGCCGTCGCTTCGGTCAAGACGTCGGGGGTATTCGTCACGACAATGCCACGGGCCGCGGCCGCCGCCATATCCACGTTGTTGTAACCGACGGCATAGACCGCCACCACTTTGAGCCGCGAAGCTTTTGCAAGGAGGCCGGCATCCACGCGATCAGCCAAGGTCACGGCCAAGGCATCTGCCTGTGGAACCTGCTCCAGCAGCGTTTCACGCGTCGCCGGACAATCCTGGGGCCGACCCAGGAGCGTGAAGCGCCGGGCCATCTCAACCATGACCGGCTCGGGGAAGAGTCTGCTGATGAGGACGGCGGGCATAGGAATAGGGTGCAGGGGCGAGGCGAGCCCCGCTCCTACTTGGGAACCGACGGACGCGTGTCCTTACCGGGACCGACGGTGAACTCGATGCGGGCCACCCCTTTCACATGGGCGCACAGATCGCCCAATCCGGGCGTAATGAGACGGAACGGCCCTCCAGCCTCCCTCGGCAACGGCTGACCGTCCCGCTTGTAAATCAAGATGCCTGTCTCGGCGGCCTCTCTGATGGGAAGGCTTGCCGCGAATTGTCCGTCGGCGGAGTGAAACGTCACATGGTCCGCGCCGATCGCGGGAGTGGCGATATCCAGAAGGGCCTTGACCCGCACGCCTTGGCCGCGCATTCCGGGATACAGCGCAGCCACATCCACCACCTGCGATTCAGCCGGGATCTTGGCGAGGGCCTCCGTGTCGAGGACGATCGGTTGGATCACATGGCCATCAATCTGGAGGGAGACCGGCCCCAGAGGAGCCGGTTCGGTGATCGTCTTGATTAATGCAAACACGGCCTCGTTGACAGGCGTCGGCACCCCGAGGACTTTACCCCGCTGAACAAGGTACCCATTCAGGTGCTCGACTTCGGTGCGGCGGCCGGCCTTCCAGTCGTCGAACATGGACGTATGGATGTCCCGGATTTCCTGCGACCACCGGATGACCTGATCGGCCATATCAGACGCCAACTCTACGCCGTCGCCCCGCGCCACGGCCACCGTCTCATCCACAATCCGCTCGATCAGGCCATGCAATTCCGGATGCGCGAGGGCCTTCGAGACGCGATCGTTGATCAAAACCGTCAACGGGTTGAAGACGACGTTCCAGCACATTTTCTCCCACTTCGTCCGCCGGATATCTTCCACGATCTGACATGCGATCCCCGCCTTCTCAAAGAGGTCCTTGGCGGCCTGTGGGCCCGGAGCCTCCCTCGCTCCAGCACTGGCTCTATCCCACTCTCCAATCGCGAGGGCCCCCCTCTTATAATGTTCGATGACGCCGGGCTCGGCAATCTTGGCATAGATATAGGCGACCCCACCCACAACGCGGACTCCCGGCAATAATTCCTGGACTCGCGCCTCCGTGTCCACACCGTTCTGCAGGGTCAGGAGAGCCGTCCGCGCGGTGATCACAGGCCGCAGCTGTCGCACCGCCTCGTCCACGTCATAGCGTTTGACCGAAAGAATGATCAGATCGGCGGCCGGCAATTCACGCGGGTCACTGCTCGCCCGAGGATACACCGTGAAGGATTGGTCCACCCCATGGACCGTGAGACCCTTCTTCCGGACGGCCGCAAGGGTCTTGGGGCGCAGCAGGAAGGAACAGTCCACACCACCCTTCACCAATCTGGCCCCGAAGAAGCCGCCCACAGAGCCCGCCCCGACCATCATCACGTTCATCTGGCGCCCTGTCTCCCTGAGGGTCTTTACTTCATCATGCCCGAACCTTCGACACCGGCGCAAGCTCGGTTACTCGTCGTCCCAAAACGCCAACAGGTCCCTCAAACTCGTGATCGTCACTTGGTCCGGCAACGTCTCCTTATTCCCGTCGCGATCCAGCAGGATGCCGCGCACGCCGGCAGACGTGGCCGCCTGCGCATCATCCCGCAAGCTGTCGCCGACGTGAAGGGCTGCGTCAGGGGCGACACCGTGCTTGAGAAGGGCGCGGCGGAAGATTTGAGGGGATGGCT
>CAZITU010000085.1:0-11857 GCA_964542245.1 uncultured Nitrospirales bacterium
AGGGAACGTTCCCGGTCTCGGTGGGCTTGATCGGGACCGACTGGAACCTGGATGCCGCGTCAGTGATCAGCGTGATTCTTCCCATCACGGCGACGTTGCTCTTCCTTGCCCAAATCCGGACGACCGGCCGGTGGCAGCCGCGCGTGCTGATCCTGCCCGTGCTCCTCTATACTGGATACATGGGCTATCTGTTTTTCCGGTGAGCACGGTCTTTACAGAGGATGCCGCCGCGCGGGAGACACGACGAGTCCTCTGGGTAGTCCTGTGGCTCAACCTTGGCGTGGCGGCGGCGAAGCTGATCTACGGCTGGATGACCGGCTCCGTCAGCATGCAGGCCGACGGGATCCATTCCTCGTTCGACGGCATGTCGAACGTAATCGGTCTCATCGGTCTCTGGGTGGCCGCCCATCCGCCTGACGCAGGACATCCGTACGGCCACAAAAAATACGAGACCTTCGCGGCGGCCGGCATCGGGCTGCTGCTGTTCGGCACCTGCCTGTATATCCTCCGTAACAGTTATCTCCACTGGCGCGAAGGCGTGGTGCCGGAGGTGACCAGAATCAGTTTCGCGATCATGCTCGGGACGATGGCGGTGAACTGGGGCGTCACGACGTGGGAACGGCGGCGCGGTGAGGCGCTCGGGAGCGAGGTCCTCGTGGCCGACTCGTATCACACGGCAAGCGACATCCTTTCCTCCTTCGCGGTGCTGGTCGGTCTGGCGGCCGTCACGGCTGGCTATCCGCTCCTGGACCCGATCGCCGGCGTGGTCATTGCGGGCTTCATCGGCCACACGGGCGTGCTGGTTCTCCGGGAGACGATGCAATCGCTCTCCGACCGGGCTCGGATCGACGCCGAGGCGATCCGCAGGGTGGCGTTGACGGTGGAAGGTGTGCGGTGCTGCGATAACATCCGGACGCGCGGGATGGCCCGGCACGTCTTCATGGACTTGAGCATTCACGTAGAGCCGGCCATGACGATCGCCCGCGCGCATGCCGTCGCGCATAACGTGGAGGATCGGCTCAAGCAGACGTTCCCCGGCGTGGCCGAGGTCGTGGTGCACGTGGAACCGGAAGACCATGGATGACGTTCATCTCCGTGCCCTGATCGGAGAACGCCATCCGACCTCCTCTCCGACCGCACTCCGGCAGGCTGAAGACTATCTCACCGAACAGTTCAAGGTTCTTGGCCTGGCAGTCTCGACCCATCCGTTCAGAGCGCTGGGGGACACGTATCGCAATGTCATCGGGACGATGCGGCCGCAGAAAGGGGACAGTCCCATCACCCGTTGCATTGGAAGGAGCAACGGGTACCCGGAAGGGGGACCGTCCCCGGCGCCGCTGATCATCGCCGCGCACTACGATACCGTGGAGGGTTCGCCCGGGGCCGACGATAACGCCAGCGCGCTGGCGGTCATGCTGGAAGTCGCTCGCCGTCTTCGAGAAGTCCCGCTGAACCGAGAAGCACGGTTCATCGCCTTCTGTCTGGAGGAGGAAAACTTATTGGGCAGTCTGGCCTACGCGTCGTGGCTGCGTGAATCCAAGCAGGAGGTCAGCGGTGCCATCGTGCTGGAATGCGTGGGCTACGCGAAGTCCGAAGAAGGCTCGCAGCAGGCGCCGCCGATGGGAAGGGGCGCGTCTTGGCGCGCCTGGGGTGGGCGGGTGCAAAAGATGCCGGTCGCCGTCCCAACGGTGGGCGATTTCCTCGCGATTGTGGGGAACACCGCATCGGCGAAGCTGGCGACGGCGGTCGAAGGCGCTGCGAAGGAGCACGTGTCTGACCTCAAGACCATCCCGCTTCTAGTCCCCGGCAACGGCGAGTTGCTGCCGGACACCAGGCGGAGCGATCACGCCGCCTTCTGGCATTACGGCTATCCGGCCGTCATGCTGACCGACACCGCCAACTTCCGCAACCCGAATTACCATCAGCCCACCGACACCCTCGACACGCTGAACTTAGGATTCATGGAGCAGGTCGCTCGCGCCGTGACAGCAGCGGCGCTTCGCCTGCGCGATGCACCCTTATCCGGTCCGCGGCCTGTGTAGGGGCGAGGCATCGCCTCGCCCGTCTTGCGATTTTTCCACGTAGGTCAGGGCTCACCCCCCGCCGCAATTCTCCCCACGCCGTTGTCCGATGTAACTTTTTCTATGGTGCCCGTGTCTAAAGTTCAAGAGCGAAGAGGCGGATGCCAGGCGGGCGACGGCAAGTCCGGCCAAATACATCAATAATGATGTTGCTATGCCATGGAGTTCACGGTAGAGTACTATGAGACTGTGGCGGGGAGGTGTCCCGTACGCGAGTTTCTCGATGAACTGGAGGCGAGCGATCCGGACGACTTTGCGGCGGTCTTCGCTGGTCTGGGAAAGCTTCGAAGCCGACAGGCTCACCGAGAACCATTGTCCAGGGCGCTGGGCGACGGATTGTTCGAGTTGCGCCACGTCGGCAAGTTGAACACGCGCGTGCTGTGGTTCTTTATGAAAGGCCGGCGCATCGTCGCCGTTCACGGCATCCGCAACAAAGGCCAGGCCATTGCACCCCGCGACCTCGATACTGCCAGGGAGCGGATGCGTGACTGGCAGGAGAGAATGAAATTATGAAGAAAACTAATTTTGACCTTCACCTCGAAGAGCAACTCCGTAACCCGAATTTTGCGGAGCGGTTCAAGCGAGCGGGCGAGGCGTGGGATGTGGCGTTGCAGATTGCGGCGCTTCGCGAAAAAGCCGGTCTCTCGCAAAAGGACCTGGCGCGCAAACTCAAGACCTCCCAGCAGCAGATCAGCCGACTGGAGTCCCCCGACTACGAAGGCCACTCCCTCGCTACCCTGCGCCGCGTCGCCGACGCCCTGCATGCCCGGGTCCGCATCGTCTTCGAGTCGGCGGAAACGGGAAACGGAATGCATGTAGCCGAATCCACAGCATCGTACCGCGCCAAACGCACCACAACAAAGCGGACATGAACCAGAGACGGAACAACCTTCGCTGGCGTGCCTCACGCTTGGTGCCTTTTCCTAAAATGGCCCTCGCCCCTAGAGGGAGAGGGTTAGGGTGAGGGGATTCTGGCATTGACCCAGTAAGCAGATTCGTCTAGGCTTGAGTGGCACAAGCCTCCATGACCCATCTCCATCAACAGATTGCCGCCCGCGTGGACGCCTGGCGCGCCGAAGGTTATCCGTGCTCCGACTATCCGGCCCTCGCCGAGATTCTGGAGTGGGCACGCGAAACTGAATCCGGAAACCTGCGGTTTCTCCGCCGTCCGCAACTCCGAGCACTGGAAACGTATTGGTACCTGCGACTTGTCGAAAAGACTCCGCACATCTTCGACCTTTACTGCAAGCTGTATCCTCCGGATGAAAATATCGGCGGTTTGCTTGAAGCGCTGGGCATACCTGATGCCGCGTTTAAGGCGACGAATTTCAAGGCCGATACGCTCTGGAAACGGATCAAGTCCGACGATGCCTTCGTCCGCGATTTCAAGCTTGAAGCGCTGCGCGAAACGCTGACCCTTGCCTATCCAAGTTACATTCTTGCGCTGGCGATGGGAGCGGGAAAGACGATCCTCATAGGCGCGATCATCGCCACTGAGTTTGCGATGGCCCAGGAATATCCCGATGGGCCGCTTGTGCAGAACGCCCTGGTCTTCGCTCCCGGCAAGACGATCATCGAGTCGCTCCGCGAACTGGCGGAGGTTCCATACGACAGAATTCTCCCGCCCCGCTTGCACAAAGGTTTTGCCGCTTCCGTCAAGCTGACGTTTACGCGCGACGGCGAAAAGAACATCCCCGTCATTCGAGATTCGTCGTTCAACGTCGTGGTGACGAACACCGAAAAGATCCGTATCCAGAAGGAGACGATCCGCAAGGCCGACCTGGGGACTCTTTTTGACCCGACCAGGGAAGACGAGGCCAGGACCGAGGTTGCCAATCTCCGCCTTCAGGCCCTTGCCGGTCTTCCCCACCTTGCCGTGTTTTCCGACGAGGCCCATCACACGTACGGCCAGTCGCTCGATACCGAATTAAAGAAGGTTCGGAAGACCGTGGATTACCTCGCAGCCCGGACCAATGTGATCTGCGTGGTCAACACCACAGGGACGCCGTACTTCCGGCGACAGCCGCTCAAGGACGTGGTGATCTGGTACGGCCTCTCGCAGGGAATCAAAGACAGCATCCTCAAAGACCTCGCCGGCAACATCCAGGCATACGACTTTTCCGGAGATGCCAAGGCCTACGTCGCCCATGTTATCGAGGACTTCTTTCGGGACTACGGTCATCACCGGCTACCCAACGGCGCGCCGGCCAAACTGGCCGTCTACTTTCCGCAAACCGATGACCTCAAGGAACTCAAGCCGATCATAGACCGCACGCTCGTCAAAGTCGGGCACGGTCCGGCCCTTTGTCTGGTCAATACCTCCGACGACTCGCTGACGAAGCAGGCCGACATTGATGCTTTCAATCGCCTCAACGATCCCTCGGCTCCGCACCGAGTGATCCTGCTGGTCAACAAGGGCACGGAGGGCTGGAATTGCCCGAGCCTGTTCGCCTGCGCCCTGGCCCGCACGCTCCGGACGTCCAACAATTTCGTTCTTCAGGCCGCCACACGCTGCCTGCGCCAAGTGCCGGGCAACGACCGAAAGGCGCGAGTCTACCTTTCCACGGATAACTTCAACATCCTCGACCGGCAACTCCAGGAGACCTACGGCGAGACGATCGCCGACTTGAACCACGCCGGTCAGGAGAGCAAACGCGCCCGTATCGTGCTCAGGAAGCTTAACCTGCCGCCGCTCGTCGTCACGCAGACGATAAGGACAGTGGTCAAGAAAGCGGGCGCGGGGAAGCCTCTTCGATTGGAGCGGCCCAGAGATGATGCTGGAGGGGCGTTGACAAAAACGGTGTTTACTGTCGCGGAGCAAGAGGCGACGTTCAGCGTGTTGCGTCAGCTCGGCGACACGGTCGCCGTTGCCGCCGTTCCGGAAACGGCCGACGCATACGCGGCAGCGGTAGGCTTGGCGGCACGGTACAGGCTCGATCTCTGGAGCGTCCATGGCGAACTGAAGCGGCTCTATGGCGCGGCCGAGATTCCGGTCTCGCATGTTGAGGGCATCGCCCGCCAGATCGAAGCGCAGACCCGTGACTACGAGGTGAAGGAAGAGCGGGTGGACGTGGCGCTCGCGCTCGTCAGAACCATCGGCTTCGAGAAGGAGGTCAATGCCTCGGGAGCTGAAGTCTATACCGCCGAGATTGTGTTTCCCAAGGACCGCGAGAAGTACCTGAAGTTCATCACGGATTTCGGCGGCGGGGTTGCCGGCGACGTGAGTTTCCACTACGAGCCTTACAACTTCGATTCGTCTCCCGAGATTGATTTTCTGGACAAGCTCCTGGCGGAACTCGGCGAATCCCGCGACTCGATCGAAGGTGCGTACTTCACGGGCGCGCTCACCGACCCGAACAAGACGGACTTTTTCGTCGAGTACAAAGACGACAAGGGCAAGTGGCGACGCTACACGCCGGATTTCATCATACGGAAGAAGCCGGCCAAAGGCGGCAAACCGGGAACCGGCAAGGTCTTCATCGTGGAGATCAAGCGCGAGCATGACCGCGCGCATCCGGTGGACGGCCGGGACGGCTTGAAAGCCCGCGCCGTGCGGAAGTGGGAGAAACTGAACCCGGATCGGCTCAAATATCAGATGATCTTCACGGCCACCGAAACTGTCCCCGGCGAGAAGATGACGGCCGTTAGGAAGTTCATCAACGAGGAAGCGACGTAGGCGCATGGCGAGCAACCATGCCGGGTGACGTTCCCTATGAACTCACGGCGCATGCCGCGAAGGTCGTCGGGGAACGCGAAATACCGATGGAGTGGGTCGCCCGCACGCTGGCGCGGCCGGAGAAAACCGAGGCCGACGCCGTCGACCGGCCTTGCGTCATGCCCTGGCCCGCATCCCGGAGTATGGCGGGCGCGTGCTCCGTGTGGTATATAACAGCACCGTCAAGCCGTGGCGGATCGTCACCGTCTATTTCGACCGAAAGGAAAGGAGCGGGGCATGAAGGTCCATTTCGATGAGAAAGCCGACGCCCTATACCTACGCCTGGACGATTCCAAGATCCTTGAATCCGAGGAGGTACAGCCGGGCATCGTGCTCGATTTCAATGAGGCCAAGCAGGTGGTCGGCATCGAAATTCTGCGCGTCAAGGATCGGGTGCCGCTGGCCAATCTTCGACAGATGCAGTTCGAGGTGGTGTGAGCGGATGTCTCGCGGACGAGCGCAGGTGCGCAAAGCATACCCCAAGGCCGCAAGCGTAAAGAAACCAGCCAAGGCTCCCGCCGAGCCTGCCCCTCCCAAGAAGACCGAAATCAAGATCACCGCCGCGAAGGGCCGGCCCATGCTGACGTGGGTGGGCAAGCGGCCGTTATCGCACGTCGTCGCCTTTCCCGCTCAACATGTGGAGACATTCGACCCCGTAGGGGCACGGCATGCCGTGCCCCTACAAGACCCTCAAATCTGGAAGGACTGGCCTGCCGCCTATCCGAAAGGCGGCCTTTTGTTCCACGGCGACAACAAGGAAGTGCTGGCGCATCTCCTGGCGAACGGCTTCCGGGGCAAAGTGAACCTGATCTACATTGACCCGCCGTTCGACTCCGGCGCCGACTACGTGCGGAAGGTGAGTCTGCGTGGGGCGAAGGGCACGGCGAAGCTCGACGGCGAGAGCTACACCCTCGGCGAGCAAATCCAGTACACCGACATCTGGGCGAACGACAACTGCCTCCAGTTCATGTACGAGCGGCTGATGTTGCTCAAGGAAACATTGTCCGAGCCTGGAAGTCTTTTCCTTCATTGTGATGAAACCCAGAGTCACAGGTTGCGCTGCCTCCTCGATGAAGTTTTTGGTCCAGAAAGTTTTCAGAACGAGCTTATCTGGTATTACACAAACAAGTATGGGGCTGGCTCCCAGGCATTTGATGTTTTTCATAACAGCGTCTTTTGGTACGGCAAGGGCAAGCTCCAGGGATTCAGTCCGATTCGTGTCCCGGTTAAGCAGTCGAGGCAGCAACCCTTGAGGAGATGGAACAAGGAATTGGGAAAGAATGAGTGGTTGCGTGGACTGGACGGAAAGTACCTTTACAAGGAGAGTAAGGAAAAAGACCTGGGTGATGTGTGGGAAATCCCTGTCATAAATCCAATGGCTACTGAGCGAAGCGAATACCCCACGCAGAAACCAGAACTTTTGCTTGAATATATTCTGAAGTGCTCTACGCAGCCAGGCGACCTCGTCCTTGACTGCTTCCTCGGCTCTGGCACAACTGCGGCGGTTGCTCAGAAACTTGGCCGGCGCTGGATCGGCTGCGACATCAACAAGGGCATGATCCAAACGACGGCCAAGCGGTTGCAGACGATCATCCGGGAGCAGATCGAGGAGAAAAAGAAGACCCCCCTCACCCTGCCTTTCCCCTCATCCCAGCCTTCTCCCTCAAGGGGAGAAGGTGAAGGCGACGCAACAGGCGTTTACGGTGTGGCGCGTCAACGACTACGACTTGGCCATCCAGCACAACGAGGCGGTCAATCTGGCCTGCGAGCACATCGGCATCCAACGGATCAGAACAGACGCCTACTTCGACGGCACACTGGGCAAAGCGCTGGTCAAGATCATCCCCTTCGGCCATCCGCTCACGCCGCTCGATCTGGAAGAGCTGCGGAAGGAGTTGGACGCGCGGCCAGACGAAGACCGGCCCATCACCGTGGTCTGTCTGGGCATGGAATTGACGGCGAAGGCCTGGATTGAGGACTGGAACCGTTTGCGGAAGGGGAAAGATGCGGTCAACAAGATCACCTTCATTGAACTCCGCACCGACCCCAAGTACGGCAAGTTCATCAAGCACGAGCCCGCTCGTGCCAAGGTCAAGGTGGCTCGCAATAAGGACAAGGTGACGGTCGAGATCGAAGATTTCATCTCGCCCACGATCATCGAGCGCCTCACACAGCAGGCCGGGCTATTGAAGCCCAAGATAGACGACTACCGAGCGATGGTGGATTGCGTGATGATTGACCCGGTCTACGACGGCAAGGTATTCAACGTCGCTCTTTCCGACGTGCCGGAGAAAAAGACCGACCTCGTGGCCGGCAAGTACGACCTTCCTGCTCCCAAAGGCGAAACCACCGTGGCTGTGAAGATCATCGACATGCTCGGCGAAGAGGTCTTGGTTACACAGGCTGTTAAGGGCTAGCGACTCGAAACCTGCCCCCCATTTCCCCCCTCTCCCTTCTGTTCCCGCAGACCCCGCAGAGACGGGCGCAACATGCTGCGCCCCTACATCGAATCGAAGACGGGGACAGGCCCCGGCAGAAGGGGGCCAGTCCCCTCTGCAGAAGGTGGCCGGAGGGCAGGCCCAACCTGTACAATGCGGCGATGGTGAAAGCACGAAATAAGAACGACAAGCCGATTCTCGGCATCACGATGGGCGATCCGGCGGGGATCGGGCCGGAGGTCATCGTCAAAGCGCTGGCGCGTCCGCTGGTGCGGCGACTGTGTCGGCCGCTGGTCATCGGCTCGCCCGAAGTCCTCGCCAAGGCCGTCTTCGCTTACAAGATCCCGGTCAAGGTCCGGCGGGTAACGCTGCCGAACTTCACGGCGCCGACCGGAGTCCTCCCTGTCCTGGACCCGCTGGCTGAGCCGTTGGGATCCGTCACGCCCGGCAGGGTCTCGAAGGAGACCGGCATGGCCCAGGCTCTATACATTAAGGAAGCGGTCCGCCTGGCTTTGGAGGGAAATATTGCCGGGATCGTGACCGCGCCCATCAATAAGGAAGCGATCAACCTGGCCGGCTACCCCTTCCCCGGCCATACCGAGATGCTGGCCGACCTGACCGGGGCCAAGGAGGTGGGCATGATGATCGTCGGGGGGCCGCTGCGCTTCATGTTTACGACGACGCATGCCGCCATCAGGGATCTGCCGGCGCTCCTGACGCCGGAACGCATCGAGCGGGCGATCCGGCTCTGTCACCAGGGGCTCACCACACTGTTTGGAATCACGCGACCCAGAATTGCGGTGGCGGCGCTGAACCCGCACGCCGGTGAGGGGGGACTGTTCGGGACCGAGGAGCGAACGGCCATCGGGCCCGGCATCGCCAGGGCCCACGCCCTGGGGTATCCCTCGGTCGGGCCGTTGCCGGCGGACACGCTCATCGGGCAGGCGGCCCGCGGCAAGTACGATGCGGTCGTGGCCATGTACCACGACCAGGGATTGATCCCGCTGAAGCTCGCCGCCTTCGGCAAGTCGGTCAACATCACGGTGGGGTTGCCGATCATCCGCACCTCGGTGGACCACGGCACGGCCTACGACATCGTCGGCAAGGGCATCGCGGACGAGGGGAGCCTCCTCGAGGCAATCCGCCTGGCCGCAATGTTCATCCGGCATCGCGAGCAATAATGGCACGACCAAACCTTCGCGCGCGCGCCGCCTTCCCCCCTCGCCCACGCAAGTCCCTCGGGCAACACTTCCTGATTGATCAGAACATCGTCCGAAAGATCGTCCGGCTGGCCGAATTACAACCGGGCGAGACGGTCCTGGAGATCGGCCCAGGGCGGGGCATTCTCACCGAGGCGCTCTTGAACGCGGCCGGACTTGTGATCGCCATCGAGTTGGACCACGCCTTGTGCGCCCACCTGCGCGTGACGCTGGGAGACCGGCCCAATCTGAGGTTAATCGAGGGGGACGCCGTCGCATACGACTACACGAAGGTCCCCGGCCCGTTTCTGGTAGTGGCCAATCTCCCGTACTATGTGTCCACGCCGATTCTGTTCCGCCTGCTCCAGGAACGGCGGAGCCTGGAGCGGATGGTGCTGATGCTCCAGGCTGAAGTGGCCGCGCGCCTCGCCGCCGCACCCGGCGGAAAGGACTACGGAGTGCTGTCCATCGCGGCGCAGTTCTGTTGCGAGGTGCGGCAGGCCTTCAAGGTTCCGGCCACGTGCTTCCGCCCGAGGCCGCAGGTGGGATCAGCCGTTGTGATCCTCACCCCCCACGCGAAGCCGCGGGTCTCGGTCCGTGATGAGGCCTTCTTCTTCAGAGTGGTGCGCGCAGGGTTCGCCCATCGGCGCAAGGCCTTGTTGAATTCTCTCCGGGATGAAGGGTTCGACGAGATGGCAGCGGGTATCGCATTGGAAAAGGCCGGCCTTGATCCCCGTCGCCGCGCCGAAACCTTGAGCATCGCGGAATTCGCGGTGTTGGCCGACGCGTTAAGAGAGACGTAGGGGCGCACGCCCCCTTTACACCCCTACAGGTTCCTTTAAGGCTCGCTCACGGCGCGCACATGGAGCCGTCGAAGACGCGGCAGGGCGATTGCGCCTGGGCCATCTTCCATGACTTGATCATCAGCTTCCCGCCGGGTTGGACTTCGACCGTGATATCAATCATAGAGTTGAGCGGAATCTTGTCCAGGTGTTTGGCGGCTTTGCCGTCTGCGCCCACCTCGATCATGGCGCCGTCATTGGTGATGACCTTCATGACTTTGGTGTTCATATCCACGTGGATCACTGTCCCAAAGTAGGCTTTATCGGCGGCCGAGGCGAACGGCATCCCGCCCAACAACACGCTCGCGGCGACCAGCGATGCGACGAAAATGCGACTCATGGCATGGCCTCCTTCTGAGAGTCATGGCGTGAGGTCCTGAATACTAAAATTATTCTACCGCAGTTTCGCGCTGTCCACCAATTTATTGACGAGCCGGTCGCGGCTTGAAGCGTCCGGGCACATCTTCTATGATGCGGCTCATTGCATTCACCGTAGCAGAGACCACATGAACGAAGATTGGCTTGCAGTGCTCGTCGGGCTCACTCTGACCGGGCTTGTGGTGATGGGCCTCATCGCAAAGGTGCCTTGGTGAGCCACGACTCCGAGCAACGAACGGCTCTCACGGAAACGAATAACATCGCCGGCGCGATCCTCTCATTCGCGCTCGTGATCGGATTGGCGCTCCTCGCCAACCGCCTGACGAACGCCAGCAAGCTGTGGCTGGGGCGCGAGTTCCTCGAGTACCCCTTGTGGGCCGTGGGGCTGGGACTCCTGGCCAATCTGGGGCTGGCCGCGGCCGGCGCCCGTGACCATCTCAGCGCGGCGTTCCGCACCGAATTTTTTCTCAAGACAGGCTTAGTGCTCATGGGCGCGACGATCAATTTCACGGAGATCCTCAAGATCGGCGCCCGCGGGATGGTGCAGGCGGTGCTCGTGGTCACCGCGGTATTCTTTTTCACCTGGCATCTGGCCGGCTGGTTCAGGCTGGACCAGAAGCTGCGGGCCTTGATGGCCGCGTCGGTTTCGATCTGCGGCGTGTCGGCCGCCATCGCCGCGGCGGGCGCCGTGTTGGCCAAGAAGGAGCACCTCGCGTACGTGGCGGCGCTGGTGATAGCCTTTGCCCTCCCCCTCATGCTGATCCAGCCCCATCTCGCCAAATCCATGGATCTCAGCGCGGACGTGGCTGGCGCTTGGATCGGCGGGAACATTGACACCACAGCGGCGGTGGTGGGGGCCGGGGCTATCCACAGCGAGGCGGCGATGAAGGTGGCGTCGGTCGTCAAGATCTCGCAAAACGCGTTGATCGGATTCGCCGCGTTCTTCCTGGCGCTGTACTGGGTGGTCGTGGTGGAACGGAAGCCGGATCAGAAGCCCAAGGCGAGTGAGATCTGGACTCGGTTTCCCAAGTTCGTGCTGGGGTTTCTCGCCGCCTCCTCGATCACCACCATCGGGCTGCTGACGCCCGAGCAGGTCAAGACTGCGATCGTCCCGCTCCGGAATTGGTTCCTGACCGCCGCGTTCGTCGGCATCGGCCTGGAGTTGGCCTTCGGCGAGTTCACGAAGACCGGATGGAAGCCCGTG
>CAZITU010000086.1:0-11814 GCA_964542245.1 uncultured Nitrospirales bacterium
CATTCTGCTCAGACGGCTTGCCGTTCGTCGCCCAGCGTGTATGACCGATGCCGGCGGGTCCGCTGAGATCCTCGCCGGCCAGGGCTCTTTCGAGGTTCGCCAGCTTGCCGACGCTCCGGCGGACATCAATCTTCCCGTCACGCAGGACGGCGACTCCGGCGGAGTCGTACCCTCGATATTCGAGGCGCTTCAAGCCGTCGAGCAGCAGCGGCACGGCGTTTTGGCTTCCGATGTACCCGACAATGCCGCACATACTTCCTAACCTTCCCTCCCCCCACCGAGGGGGAGGGTGAGGGTGGGGGGGCAATTCCCGCTTAGCGAGGTTTCCCCCTCACCCTGCCCTCTCCCTCCAGGGGAGAGGGGTTTCTACTTTTTGCGCATCTTCTCCCGCCAGGCCTTGGCCCAGCCCAGTTTGACCGCCTGCCGGGCCCGTCCAAGCGCCAGCGCACCGGCGGGCACATCCTGCGTGACGACCGATCCCGCTCCGATGATGGCGCTGCGCCCGACCTTGACCGGCGCAACCAATGAGACATCGCTCCCGACAAACACATCGTCCGCAATGACCGTCCGGTGCTTGTTCACCCCATCGTAGTTGCACGTGATGGTCCCCGCGCCGATGTTCACGCGCTTGCCGATCCGGGTATCGCCCAGGTAGCTGAGGTGGTTGGCCTTGGCCCCCTCACCGAGTTCCGTGTGTTTAAGTTCCACAAAGTTCCCGACCTTCGCGCCACGCTTCACGACCGTGCCCGGCCGCAGGCGGGCGAACGGACCCACAACGCACCGTGCTTCCAACCGACATCCCTCGATCACGCACCCGTCCAACACCGTGACACCGTCGCCCAGGATGCTCTCCGTGAGCCGGCTGTGGGACCGGATCACGCAGTCCTCGCCGACCGTCGTCCGGCCTTCCAGCGTGGTATGCGGATGAACGACGGTGTCGCGCCCGATCCGCACGCCCGCATCCACGAAACTCGTCTCGGGCGCCAAAAAGGTGACCCCCGCGTTCATGAGGCGATGCCGGATCCGGGCGCGGAGCATCCGCTCGGCCTCCGCCAGGTCGCTCCGCGTGTTGATGCCCAGGGCCTCCACTGAATCCCCGACGACATGTGCCGCGACGCGCTTGCCCTGCCCGACCGCCGCCGATACGATATCGGTCAGGTAGTATTCCTTCTGCGCGTTCGAGGGTTTGAGACCGGCCAGCGCCGGGAACAGGAACTCGCCCTCGACTACGTAGGTACCCGCGTTGACCTCGGTCAGCCGCCGCTCGGCCGGCACGGCGTCCTTATCCTCGACAATCCGCCACACCAGACCGTCCCGGCCCCGCACGACTCGCCCGTATCCCGCCGGCCGATCAAGGTGCGCGGTCAGCAGGGACACCACCGCCCGCTCGTGTTCGTGGACGGCGAGCAGCGCCCGCACCGTTGCCTCGGTCAACAACGGGGTGTCCCCGCTCAGGATGACAAACCGGCGGCTGCGCCATTCGGTCCCGCCGGATCCCTGGAACGCCGCGTGTGCTTGCGCCACGGCATGGCCTGTGCCGAGTTGGCGTGCTTGCACGACAAGGGCCACCTTGCGATCAGCCAAGACATTCTTCACCTGGTCGGCCTGGTGTCCGACGACGACCGCGATACTGCGATGATCGCCCCCGGCCAGCGCCTCGGCAAGATCGGCGGCGTACAGCACCATCGGGCGCCCGGCGACCGAATGCAGCACCTTGACGAGCTTGGATCGCATGCGGATCCCTTGCCCGGCCGCCAGGACAATGACCGCGAGTTTCTTCATCCCAGCCTGCCGCCTCCCGTCCCGACCGCTTCCGGCCCCGGCGGGGTGTACATCCCTCCGGAAAACATCATCTTCATGGCCTCGTCCACGCTCATGCTTACGGGGATCAACTCGCTCTCCGGCACGAACAGCAGGTAGCCGGAGGTCGGGTTGGGCGAGGTCGGCACATACACATTGATCACCCGATCCGCGCTGATGTCCTGCACTTCTCCCGGCGTGACCCCGGTGACGAGGGCCAACGCGTACTGGCCTTTGCGGGGGAACTCGATCATGACCACCCGACTGTACTTTTCTTTACCCTGCGTCTTGTCCTGGAACGAGAGGACATCCATCATGGATTTGATCGTGGCGTAGATCCCGCGGACCAACGGCACCCGTTGAAGGAGGTCTTCCCAACGCTTCACGAGCCGGCGGCCCATGATGTTGGTGGCAAGGAGACCCGCGAGCAGGATCACGGCGACCAGCAGCAGGATTCCGAATCCCGGCACGTACCGCTGAGTGACGTATTTCTCAGGAATATCCCCAAGAAGGCCGTCCAGGGTGACGAACAAGGCCTTCAACACCAGGACCGTCCCCCAGATCGGAACCACGACTAAAAGGCCGGTGATAAAGTAACGTTTCAAGGAGACTCTCAGCATTGTTGGGACCGGCCTCTCATAATCGCGTCATCATACAAAGTTTCACTGGAGCGTGCAAGCCATTTCTTGCTATTTTCAATGAGTTGGACTATCATCGCCTAATTCATTTCTTCTCCGTCGAAAAGGGGACGAGCCAGTGCCGCGGGCCGGTCTCAAGACAGGGTTTCTACTGACATTTGAAGGCATTGAAGGCTCTGGGAAAACTACGCAACTCAGGGTGTTGGCCCGCCGTCTCCGAGCACTCGGATACCAGGTGGTCGAAACCCGGGAACCAGGCGGTGCGCCCATCAGCGAACAGATCCGAACAATCCTGTTGGATCTCTCTACTAGAGGGATGGATCTCCGCTGCGAGCTTTTGCTGTACCTGGCCAGCCGCGCCCAGCACCTCGCCGAGACAATCCGGCCGGGGCTGGAAAAAGGCGCCGTGGTGCTCTGCGACCGCTTTGCGGACGCAACTATGGCCTATCAAGGTTACGGCCGCAGGCTCGGCCCTCGCACCATCGCTCGATTGAACCGGTTCGCCACCGCCGGATTGGTCCCGGACCTTGCCATCATCCTGGATATCCCCGTCACGCTCGGTCTCGCGCGTAAGCGCCGCATGGGGGGCCTCGACCGCCTCGACCGGGAAAACGAGGCCTTTCATCAGACTGTCCGACACGGCTATCTCCGCATCGCCCGGCAGAACCCGCGCCGCGTGCGGGTCGTGGACGGCACACAGCCCAAGGACGTGGTGGTTCGCGCGATCGCCGGGATCGTGGAGCGCCGGTTGCGCGCCAGGAAAGGCGGCCTGACCAGGGTTGAACGCCATGCCGTTTGACGCGATCATCGGACACGAGCAGCCCAAGCGGATCCTGCAGGCCGCCCTCCGAAACAATCGGCTCGCCCACGCCCTGTTGTTCCACGGTGAAGACCGGATCGGCAAGCGTCACCTGGCACGCGTCTTAGCGCAGGCCGTGAATTGCGAAGCAGCGCCGCCACCGGATCCTCCGGACGCTTGCGGCGCCTGCCGCTCCTGTCGTCAGATCGAGATAGGATCTCACCCTGACGTGACGATCCTGACGGCGACCGGCGATAAAGGCGAGACCGAGCAGACCCGCGAGATCGAGTCGCGGTTCATCTACCGTCCCCTGGTCGGGCAGCGCAAGATCGTCATTCTCGACAACGCCGACCTCCTTCGGCACGAGGCCGCCAACGCCTTGCTCAAAACAATCGAAGAGCCGCCTCCGGACAGCCTGATCATCCTCGTCTCGGGACGCCCCGAAGCCCTGCTGCCCACCATCCGGTCCAGATGTCAGGGGATCCGGTTCGCACCTCTGGCCATCAATGAAGTTCAGGAAACCATACGGAAACGTCGCGGGCTCTCGGACGCCGACGCGCGGTTTCTTGCAATGGTTTCGGGAGGCCGGCTTGGGTTGGCCCTGGAAGCCGACCCGGAGACCTTGCGGGCCGAACGTGCCGAGTTCCTCCGCCTCGTGAGCCCGGCATCGGTCGAGAGCATCGGCGGGCTTTTGGCGGCGTGCGAGTCTGTCGGGAAATCCGACCAGGCCGAGGCAGCGTTGGGGTGGCTGGCCGCTTGGTTCCGGGACCTGGCCGTCGTCAAGGTCGGCGGCGACCGCGATCGTCTGCTGAATGCCGATCGCTCGAGCGAACTCGACGCGCTCGCATCCCGCCTCACGCCCGAGAAGATCTTGGACCTCGCGGCATTCGTCGAGTCTATGGAGCGAGGCCTGGAGCGTAATCTCAACAAGCAACTGATGCTGGAAGGACTATTGCTGCGGCTTCGGGCGGCGCTTCAGACCAAGGCTGCTTAACGACCGGCGACCACATGCCCAAGACGTTTTACATCACCACCCCAATCTATTACGTCAACGACGTGCCGCACATCGGCCATGCCTACACGACCATCGCGGCCGACGCGCTGGCGCGCTACCACCGGCAATGGGGGCACGATGTCTTTTTTCTCACCGGCCTCGACGAGCACGGGCAGAAAGTCGAACAGGCCGCCGAGAAGGCCGGCATCGCTCCGCAGACGTACTGCAACCAGCTCGCGCCGAAGTTTCAAAGTCTCTGGAAGCGGCTGAACATCTCGAACAACGCCTTCATCCGCACCACAGACCAGAAGCACAAGGCGTACGTCCAGAAGACGCTCCAGGCCCTGTACGACAAGGACTTGATCTACGGCGCCGACTACACCGGCTGGTACTGCACCTTTGATGAGCGCTTCTGGACTGAGAAGGACGTCGTGGACGGCCTATGCCCAGACTGCAAGCGGCCGGTCGAACGGCTCAGCGAGAGCAACTACTTCTTCCGGATGGGCCAGTATCAGGACCGGCTCATCACCTACATCGAGGATCACCCCGACTTCATCCAGCCGCAATCGAGGAGCAACGAGGTGCTGGGCTTCCTCAGGAAATCCCTGGAAGACCTGTCCATCTCGCGGCCCAAGTCACGCCTGTCGTGGGGCATCGAGCTGCCCTTTGACCCCAACTATGTCACCTACGTCTGGTTCGACGCCCTGGTGAACTATGTCTCGGCGCTGGACTACCTGACGCCGAAGCCCTCGTTCGACAAATACTGGACCACCCACTCCACAGAAGCGGCGGCCGACCGCAGCGTCATTCATCTGGTCGGCAAAGACATTTTGACGACCCATGCCGTGTACTGGTCCACGATGCTGATGGCCCTCGACCTCCCGCTTCCCACTACCATCTTTGCTCACGGCTGGTGGACCGTGGACGGCGAGAAGATGTCCAAGAGCCGGGGAAACGTGGTGGACCCGCACGCGGTCGTGGACGAATTCGGTGGGGACAGATCAGCCGTGGACTCCTTCCGCTACTTCCTGCTGCGCGAGGTGCCCTTCGGCCAGGACGGCGACTTTTCCAAGGACGCGATGATCGGCCGTATCAACAGCGAACTGGCAGATGACCTTGGCAACCTCTTAAGCCGCAGTCTCACAATGATCGAACGCTTTGCTCAAGGCACCATACCAGCGCGAGGAGCCGATTCAGAATTGGAAATTTCGCTCAGAAAGAAGATGGGGGAAGTGTATGCAGAGAATAAAGTCTATCTCGAACAACTCCAATTTAACCGAGCATTGGAGACCATCTGGGAATTGATCCAATTAACCAACCAGTACATTGATAAGACCGCAGCCTGGACCCTGGCTAAGAAGCCTGAGGACAAGCCACGCCTCCACACTGTGCTGTTTCATTTGGCGGCGGTTTTGCGGGCTCTCAGTCCGGCAATCTATCCTTTTATGCCACAAGCGGCTGAGGAGATGATCAGGCAACTTGGCCTCAAGCCGGATTTTTCTCTGGTTCGGCTTAATGCGCTCAAATGGGACGACCCGCAGATACCCGGGACCAAGATCGCGAAAGGCCAGCCTTTATTCCCACGTATCGAAACCACGCCCAAGACACAAGGAGATGCCCGCGTGACTCAAGACCAGCAGCCCGCTCCTCAACCAACGGATCAGATCACGATCGACGAGTTCAGGAAAGCTTCGCTACGCGTCGGCAAAGTCCTCGCGGCGGAGCGCGTGCCGAAGTCGAGCAAGCTCCTGAAGCTGCAAGTGGACATCGGGACCGAGCAGCGCCAGATCGTCGCCGGCATCGGCACGAAGTACGCGCCGGAGGACATGGTAGGCAAGCGCATCGTCATCGTGGCGAACCTGAAGCCGGCCAAGCTGATGGGCGTGGAGTCGCAGGGCATGGTCCTCGCGGCCGGTGATGAAGAAGTTTCGGCTCTCCTCACGACGATGGAAGACGTCGAGCCGGGCTCAAAAATCAAATAAGGAGACGCCTATGCCAACGGGACTGATCATCGCAGCGGTTGTAGGAGTGATCTTTGTCTTCATGATGCTCAAGATCGTCCCGGAGTACGAACGACTGGTGGTCTTCCGGTTGGGCAAGGTGCTCGATGAGCCCAAAGGCCCGGGGGTTGTCATTCTGATTCCGATCATTGATAAACCCATCTGGGTTGACCTCCGCGAGAAGGTCACCCCGATCCCCCATCAAGCCTGCATCACCAAGGACAACGCCTCCATCTCGGTGGACCTCTTGATCTACAGAAAAGTCGTGGATCCGACTGCCAGCGTCGTCCAGGTGCAGGACTTCAGCGCCGCGGCCGGCGGAATCGCCGTCACAACCCTCCGGGCGGTGGTCGGAGACATCGCGCTGGACGACGTGTTGGCCAAGCGCGAGCAGATCAACCATACCCTGCAATCCAAGATGGATCAGGTCACCACGCGGTGGGGCGTGAAGATCACCACCGTGGAGATTCAGGAGATCAAGCCGCCCAAGGACATCCTCGACGCGATGAGCCGCCAGATGTCGGCCGAGCGAACCCGCCGGGCCCTGGTGATTGAGGCGGAAGGGACGAAGGCGGCCGCCATCACGGTCGCCGACGGCGAGAAGCAGTCGGCCATCCTGAAGGCGGAGGGAGATCGCCAGTCCCGCATCCTCAACGCCGAAGGGGAACGGCAGGCGGCGATCCTCAGAGCGGAAGGCTTCGCGCTGGCGCTGTCCAAGATCTTTGAGATAGCCAAGGGGGTGGACGCCAAGACTATGAGCCTTCAGTATTTGGAAACGCTCAAGGCTCTCGGCGCGGGACCGGCCACCAAGTTCGTGCTCCCGATGGAGTTGACGTCGCTGCTCTCCGGTATTATGGGAGACAGCCGGAAGGTCTTCGCTCCGGAGAAAGCCTAGTGAGGACAGTCCGATGAGCTGCGCCAAGTGGTTAGAGTTCAACATTGATGAAGACCCGAAAAAGCCGGGTCGCCGGCAGGAGGTCTTCGACTTAAAGGCCATTGAAAAGGCGCTGGGAGCGCCGATCACCTATGTCTACTCGAACCAGATTCAGCCCGGCGCGACAGCCGGAATGCATTACCACAAACAACACCAGGTTGCGGTCTGGATGCGTGACGGCGAGATCGAGATGACACTCGAGGACGTCAAGACGCAGGAGCGTGAAGTGATCCCGCTGCGGCCGAGCAATAAGCTGCTTCTGATCCCGACCGAAATGTATCACGCGGCGTCGAACAAAACCGACAAGCCAGCTTTGGCCATCATGTTCGCCACGAGCGTCCCGAGGGACCCTAATGACGATTGGCATTAAGACACCCCCACCCATCCCTCCCCCCTCGAGGGGGAGGGTTAGGGAGAGGGGGCTCCTCTCCTTTTGGCTGGTCTGCTTGCTGCTGGCCGCCCCCGCCTACGCGCAGGACAAGCAACAGCACCGCGGCCCCGCCGATCTCAAGGAATACATCGAGATCCTGGAGCGGCCAGACCGCGACAAGCACCAGAAACCCGAGGAGGTCATCAAGGCGCTGGTCATCACCGAATTCATGACGATCGCCGACATCGGCGCCGGCTCCGGCTATTTCACGCGCAAGTTCGTCTGGGAGGTCAAGAACAAGGGCATGGTGTACGCCGTGGACATCGAACCGGCCATGCTCAAGTACAACGAGGAAATGGTCGAGCACCTGCACACGCCTTACAACGCCAAATTTGTTGTGGCCAAACCTGATGATCCACTGCTTCCACCCAAGAGCGTGGATCTCGTTTTTCTCTGCAACACCTACCACCACCTGGAGAAACGCGCCGAGTATTTCGAACGCGTCCAAATGGCGCTCACGAAGAACGGGCGTGTGGCGATCATTGATTTTTATCACGACGACCGGTCCGGCCCGTTGGGATTCTCCAAGGACCACCTGGTGTCACGAGAAACCGTGATCCAGGAGATGGCCGAAGCCGGCTACCAACTGGCCAAGGAACATACCTTCCTGCAGAAGCAGTATTTTCTGGAGTTCGTGCCGAAGTAAGAATCTAAGCGCGGCGTAGCAAGCCCGGGATAGTTTGCGCGGCGGCGGCGAGAGCCAGGACCACGCACACAAGCGCCACATCGGTCGGCCCCATGGGCCAGTCCAGTTTGTACGAAACCGCGAACCCCACGAACGCCGTGAGCCCGCCGACGACCGAGGCAGCAAGCGGGAGCCGGCGGATGCCCGTCGTCACGCGGCCCGCGATCAGCGGCGGCACGATCAGGAACCCGAACATCACCAGCGGCCCCACCAGCAGCACGCCGAGCGAGATCGTCGTGCCGATGATCAGGTAAAGCACAAGATCCCACGCCAACACGTTCTTGCCGAACGAGAGGGCGAGGTCGCGATCCGCCGAGACCAGCAGCAAATCCTTCTTGAACAACCAGAGCGCCACTAAGATGGCCGCGTACCCCACGGCCAGCACCAGCAGCTCGCCGGTGGGGATCGCGATGATCTCGCCTTTGAGCAGCCCCAGGATCCCGATCTCGGCGATCCGGTCCGACGCCACCAGAAGCAGGCTCAGCGCGCCGGCAAAAGCATACAGCACGCCCGTGCGCCCCTCCGCCCGTCCCCGGCTGCGGCTCTCCCAGAGGGCAAGTCCCAGGATCGCGATGAGGGTGAAGACCGTGGAACCCATGAGGGCGAGCCAGAAATCCCCTTCATGAAGTTCATGTTCATGGAACAGCGCGTGCCAGAAGAAGGCGCCTGCCACGCCCGCGGTCGAGACCTGCGGCAGCGCCACGCCGAGGAAGACCATGCGCCGGCCGACGAGATACCAGCCGACGAGCGGCGCCACGAACCCGATGATCAGGCCGCCGTAGAGCGCATTACGCAGGAGGAAGTCCGGGGACAGGATCTCCAGCAGGAGGCTCACGACAGGAAATCCTCCTCGATCATCGTGCGCACGTGCTCCGGCGCGAGCATGGCCGAGGCCAGGCCTCGAAGCAATTTCCCCGCGTGCACCCAGATCGCTTCGCGGACCACCTCGCGCACCGCCCCCAGGTGATGCGTCACCAGGAGAATCGTCAACTCCTGCTCGCGATTCAAACGCCCCAGGAGCGTCAGGATCGCCTCGGCAGTCGGCGCGTCGATCCCGCTCAGCGGCTCGTCCAGGAGAAGCACGTCTGGCTCGGCCGCCAAGGCCCTCGCCACCAGCACGCGCTGCTTCTGCCCTCCTGAGAGAGCATGGAAGAGACGGCCGCGCAGGTCGGCCGCTCCCACTTGTTCCAAGCACCTCAGCGCCCGCTCCCGCTCAGCGCCGCCGGCGCGCCGTCCCGGCGACAGCTGGCCGTAAGTCCCCAACTCGACCACCTCTGCCGCCGTCATCGGAAAGACCAGATCGAGCGTCTCCTGCTGCGGCACGTAGCCGAACCGGACCGGCTGGCCATCGATCGAACGATGGACGGTTCCGCGGATCGGCGGGACGATCCCCGCCATGGCCTTCAGGATCGTGCTCTTGCCGCAGCCGTTGGGTCCGAGCAAGGCCAGGCATTCGCCGGGGCGGACGTCCAAAGTCAGGCCCTCCAGAATCGGGGTCCCGTCGTACCCCAACGCCACGTCGCGGAAGCTGACGAGGGCACCCGCCATGACGATCTTCACTCCTTCCCCGCGACGCCCGCCGCCTGGACGGCCTTGAGCATCGCGCGCAGATTATATTCGATCAGGTCAAAGTACGTCTTCGCTTCAGGCGTCCCCCCGACCATAATCGGCAACTTCACGACATGCGCCCCGACCTGCCCCGCGATCTGGTTCGGCACCTTCTCGCTGAAATGGGGTTCGCGTATGACCACCTTTACCCCCTGGACCTTCATCCGCCCCACCAGGTCAATGAGATGGCCGCCCGTGGGCTCGATGCCGGGCTTCAGCTCGATCTCACCGACGATCTCCATACCGTACCGGTCGGCGAAGTAGACGATGTCGCGGTGATAGGACACCACTTTCAGGCCCTTTAGGGGACGGCTCAATGTTTCCCACTCGCGCGTCTTGGCATCGAGCTGGGCGAGAAATGACTTGAGGTTGGCTTCGAACCGCGGCTTGAGCGCAGGGTAATTCCGCGCCAGGCCCTCGAAGACGGCCTCGGCGATGGCGCGCCCACCCTCAGGATCGAGGTTGTAATGCGGGTTGCCGGACGGATGGAGATCGCCTTCGCTGCGAGACAGCGTGCTGGGCACTTCCTTGGGCGCGATCTTCACCGAGCAATCAATGTAGCCGGCCGCGCCCTTTCTGATTTTCGGGTTCCGCGCTTCGTCAATCAGAGCCGGCAGCCAGGAATGCTCGTACTCCAGTCCCATCAGGATAAGCAGATGCGCCCGGTTCAGCTTCGGGATGAAGCTGGGCTTGATGGGAATACCATGCGGGTCCTCCACGCCGCGCGCTAGGCTCTCCACCGACGCCGCGTCGCCGGCGACCTTACTTGCGATGTCGGCCAGATCGGGAAGCGTGGTCACGATCGAAATTTTCTCGGCCGCCCATGCGGGCGACGCAAACGCAAGCGACAGTCCTGCAATCCATAGAGTCGAGAGTATACGTTTCATGTTGTCTCCTATTTCAGTCACGCTCAAGAAACCCGTGCCCATGGCTTCCCAGGAACACCGTCCATTGCAGGAAGAACTCATTCGCATCGTTCGCGTTGCCCCGATCCGAGCGGTTGTACTGCAGCCGGACACGTTGAAACTCGCTCGGCATCCAGGTCAGGTAAGGGCTCCAGGTTCGGTTGTCGGTCCGGCTGCCGGTGAGATTGGGCGTGGAACCGAAGGCGCCGTTCAGGCTCGTGACGAGCTGCGGCTCGGTCAGTTCCTGGAAGTAGTCGAACCGGAAGCCCGGCCGCCACTGCTTGCTCAGGCGATACTCGGCGTAGGCGTAGCCACCCCACGCCCCTTGTCGGACCGGATTGCCGAAGACATCGAGCCGGCGGCCACCGCCGGGCACCACCTCGCCGACGTCATACAGCAGCTCCCCGGCCAGTGTCATGTTCTGGCGGAGGCCACGCCCGAGGGGATACCATCGGAACTTCAAGTCAAGCCCGACCAGCCGGCGCTCGAACTTTCCGGAGGCGACGTCATCATCCACATTGGGCGTCTCGACGATGGACGCGCCGAGTTCCACATTGTGATCGTCGGTGAGATCAAAATAGGTCTGCACGCGGCCCATGTAAGTCAGCCCTCGAAGCGGCCGGCTCGTACCGTTGGCAAAGACTTCGGCGGTGTCCCCGCCAAGCTTGTTCCCGACCGCCCCGGTGAATCGCAAGTAGAACGGCGTGGATGCCAGCCAACTCACCTCCATGCCGTTGGTCTGGCTCTCCCCGCCAACAAACAAATCGAGCGATGGGGGCCGATCCACAAAAGGCAGCTCGGGATCGTGCCGGTGGGCGAGCGTCCCGAAGTTCGCGAAGAACCGTCCTCCACGGACCGTCAGATTGTACGGGAGGCTCGTGGTGACGAGCGCGGCCTCTTCGACCGCCAGGGCCGCCTCATCGTTATTGGCCAGATCGGCCGCGGCACTGATCGTGCTGTAGGCCCGGACAAACGGGTCCACCTCGGCTTGGAGAAACAGCTCCGCGCTCCGCAGATGAAA
>CAZITU010000087.1:0-2424 GCA_964542245.1 uncultured Nitrospirales bacterium
GACACCCCCCTTTCGAGCGTTAGGCCAGAGTGTCTACTTTAGCGGGTCAACTTCTTCCTCACCTGGACGTACTAGCTAGTTGATCGTCACGCTGGTGCCGGCCCCGGTCGCAATGATCAGGCTGCCGGTGGAGAACGCGGTCCCAGTGGTAGCCCCGGCTCCGACGATAGGAGTGGCGTTATTGATGGTGACGGTCGCTCCCCCGGTGGCGCTGAAGGTAATCCCGTTCGTGATCCCCGTAAAGGGAACGGCGTTGTTCACATTGACGGTATTGCCGGCCGAGAACGAGATCAGCGTGCCGGTGATGGTCACGGTCGAACCGCCGAGCACGTTAAGGAGGCCGCCGCTTAACACATTCAGGGTACTCCCGCCGGCCAGAGAGACCAGATTGCCGGTGAGGTTCAGCGTGCTCCCGCCAGCCACGTTGACGAGCGAGCCGCTGTTGATCGTCAGCGTGCTGGCGTTCAGCTTGATCAGCGCGTCGCTCGGCACGAGGGTGGCGGTCGTCGTGGCGTTGTTGGCGAGATTCACGAACGGGTTGCCGGACGTCACCGTGCTGCCAGCCAAGAAATTGAACAGAGGCGCCACGGCATCAAGCAAGGCCGTGTCCAACTTCACGCCTTGGTTGGTGTTGATGGTCGCGCCCGAGGTCTCAAGCAGTTTCGTCTGGAGAGGACAAGATGGGCACGCACCCGTCCCATGAATCGGCTGATCGGTGCTCACGCTCCCGCTCAGATTGAACAGGGCCGCGGTGCCCCCGGTGGCGATCGAGTGCGTGCTGCCCCCGGTGATGGAGGCCACAGGCTGCGCAGCATTGGCCACAAGCGCCCCGCCACCCGACACGTTGAGCAGATCCCCCGGCACGGTAAACGCGCTTCCACCGAGCAGATCGGCTCCAATGAACGGCTCACCTGAGCCGGTCGTATCAATCGTGGTGCCGGCCACATTGAACAGCCCCCCCATGGTACTGAGCGTGGTGGCCGCGCCGGTCGTCTGGAACCGGAGACCGCGCACGCCCGCGTTCAACGTTACCGTGCCTCCGCTGAGGCCGACCAGCGACGAGGCAGAGTTGCTCGTCAACGTTGCGCCATTCTCCACTTCCAGAAACGCGGAGCCGTTCACCGTGATGGAGGTGTTCGTGGCGCTCAGCAGCGCCCCGGTCCCGGTCAACTGTAAGAGCGAGCCGAGGCCGTTGACTTGGATGAGATGCGAAAAGGGCGAAACCGTCCCCACCGTGACCGTCGTCCCGTTGAACTGAAGGAGCGTGGCGGACGTGTTGCTGCTCAAGGTCCCCCCGGTGTTTAGTGACAGAAAGTTCTGGGGGAGAGCGAGCGTGACGCTGCCAAGATTCGCCAGGCTGCCGGAGGTGGTCAGACTTCCACCGCTCACGGTGGTCGCACCGGTGACGCTCAAGGTTCCATTGACTGTCGTGCTCCCGGCAGTCTGCGTATAGTCATTGTTCCCACCGACGGTGAACGTGCTCCCGGTCCCTATGGTCACGGCGCCCGCGTTGCTGAACGCTCCGGCCGTGGTGAAGTCTCGGCCGTTCTGGATCGTGAAGCTGCCCGCCGCTGCGTTCGTGACAAAGTTCGCCAGGGCGTTTGCGCTGGTGTCATCCCGGAGCAGGGACGAACTCGGACCGTCGAGTAGAATCGCCGCCGCGTTCGTGACGATGTTGGCGTTGGAGAGGCGCATTGTTCCAAGTACCTGATAGGTGCCGCCGGTCAACGTCGTCCCGGAAAAGTTAGTGAAGGAATCGGTCACCTTCAGCGTGCTGCCGGCGTTTGCCCGCAACGTCCCCTGATTGGTGAACCCTGAGCTGCTGGGGTCTATGGTCAGGGTATTAGTCTGATTGGCCAGGATCGTGCCCTGGTTGGTCAGCGCCATGCCGTTCGCTCCCAACTGCCCCGCCCCCTGAATCAGGTTGTCCGCGTTGGTCAGCCGGTCCGTTCCCGCGTTGCCCAGGATCCGATTGTTGCTGTTGTCCGACAGGGTCACCGTGCCCCCGCCCGTCAGCGTCACATCCCCGCTCAACCGCACATCCGTCGTGCTCCCCGCGGAGTTCACCAGGAAGGTGCCGACATTGTTCAGGGTGCCCACCAGCGTCGTGGTCGTGGCGTTGTTCTGCTCGTACGCCCCGCTCTTCGTCACCCCATCCAGCGTCACGGTGCTCACGTTACGGAATACCCCCGTCCCACTGGTCGTCAGCGTCCCCCCCGTCAGACTCACGCCATTGAGCTGCACCAGCGCCCCCGTCAACGCCTCGATGGTCGCCCCCGTGTTCGTCACCGCGGCGCTGGTGAGCTGCACCGTGCTCCCCGCATCCGCCTGGATCAGGCCCGTGTTCGTGAACGTCCCATTCTGCAAGACCAGCGTCGCCCCGCCCGTCGCCTTCAGCGTCCCGCTGTTGACCGCATTGCCCGC
>CAZITU010000087.1:2524-11509 GCA_964542245.1 uncultured Nitrospirales bacterium
CCAGCGTCGCCCCGCCCGTCGCCTTCAGCGTCCCGCTGTTGACCGCATTGCCCGCCCCGTCCGTCGGGTCAAGGATCAACGCGTTCGTGGCGTTCGCCAGGATCGTCCCCTGGTTGGTCAGCGCCATGCCGTTCGCTCCCAACTGCCCCGCCCCCTGAATCAGGTTGTCCGCGTTGGTCAGCCGGTCCGTTCCCGCGTTGCCCAGGATCCGATTGTTGCTGTTGTCCGACAGGGTCACCGTGCCCCCGCCCGTCAGCGTCACATCCCCGCTCAACCGCACATCCGTCGTGCTCCCCGCGGAGTTCACCAGGAAGGTGCCGACATTGTTCAGGGTGCCCACCAGCGTCGTGGTCGTGGCGTTGTTCTGCTCGTACGCCCCGGCGTTGGTGAGATTGCTCAGGGTGGCGGTCCCGGTGTTGCGGATGACCCCTGTCCCGCTGGTCGTGAAGGTACCGCCGGTAAGCGTTGCGCCACTGTCGAGGCTCAGGATGGAGCCAGTCTCGACCAGAAAAGTCCCGGCGTTGCTCAGCGTGCGCTGGCTCAAGCTTGGAGTGCCAGTGACGGTCATGGTGGACCCGGTGCCCACCGCCGTCGTCCCACTGCCGCTCATCGTCCCGCCGGACCAAAAAAACGGTCCGAACGCGGTGACGGTATCGGAGCCTGTGAGCGTGCCTCCGGATATGGAGATGACCGAGAAGTTTTGTGCTGATGCTGTGCTGAAATCCCTTGTCCCGCTGGGGATGACCAGTGTCGGGAGCGGAGACGGGCCGAGCACAAGCTGGCTTGTCGCCCCATCCACCACAATCAAGGCATTGGTTGAATCCAGGCCGGTCACTGTGTTGGTCTCCCCAAGCCCCATAAACGCGGTAAAGCTGGGGTCCAACAACACGTTCACATCGAGCGCCCCGCCGGTCAGGAGGATATTGAAGCCCGAGTTCAGAAGCGGGACGCAAGTCCCACTGCTGCAGAGCGGCGCACCGGTGGAACTGAGGGTATTGATGCCGGCCCCGAACGAGCCGAGCGAGCTGCCGGTGACTGTAAAGACCGATCCGCCGGAGACCATCCCCAGCGGGCCATTCACGAGGTTGAGTGTGCTGTTGTTGGTCAGCGAGGCCAGATTGCCGGTGATGGTGAGGGTCCCCCCATTACCGACGCTCGCGAGAGTGTTCGTAGTGATGGTGCTTGCATCGAGGCTCACCAAAGGCGCGACTGAAGGGCTTGTCAAGCTGCTCCCCACGCTGAGGATGGTCCCAGTCGAGCCGACGTCTATCGAACTGTTCGTCAACGCAAGAGCGCTTCCGGCGATGGTCGCGTCCGCACCGCTGACCTGGAATACCGTCTGACCCAAGCCCAACACGTTTGAGGTCGTAAGGCCGATACCTCCCGGCAACGAGACAGGGCCGGGCACGTCCGTTCCATCCACGGCAGCGTACAGCGTTCCCTGTGTGCCGGTCAGCCCCGTGAAGGTTTGAACAGTCGGCACAATCGTCGTGGGCCCGGACGTCACGGTCCCGAGCGGGGCATTCAATGAAAAGTTGCTCAAATCAATCGTCACGATCTGCTGGGTGCCCCCGCCTCCACCACCGCCGCCGCTCCCGCCCGCACCGGAGCTGTCCCCGACTCCTGTCCCTGTTGTCGGGAGGTAGACGTTCTGAGTGATCGGGGTCGAAGTGGTACTCGTGAAGGTCGTCGTGGTGATGTCAGGGAAGTCAGTCGTCAGCAGTCCTGAAGAAGCATCCACCAAGACCGGGTCCGTTGCGGGTTCAGATGGCGCCGGTTGCTCGCCCGTGAGGATTCTCGCAAGGGTGGTGGCTGTGGCCTGTTGGTTGACACTCACCGCTTGCGACGCCTCTTCAGAGACACTGGTGTGCTGAGGGGGAGACTGCAAGTCCAGGATGAGTTCGCCGGTAACCGGGCTTGGATGCGGTTCCCCAATAGTTGATCCGGTGACACTCAGGCTCGAGCCGCTACTGAGCGTGACAGGCGGCGCATCAGGTTTGTCGAGAGAGAAGATCTCAATACTGCCTAGCAGGACGTGGAAATTTGTGATCACGTTCGGCGCCTGCACGGGAACAGTTTCACCGCGAAAGGCGGTCCTGACGGGTTGGTAATCCGGGGGCGCGGTCGCGTGACCAGGACTTCCTTCTCCTGAGGGTCGGATCACCTCAACCACAATGACCGTCCCGCGCACCGCCGCCACAGCGTTCGGAGTCCGCACTTGGATGACGTCGCCCGAGGACATCAACGCGCGGGCCACCGCAAGACCTAGCTTGCCATTCGCCAGGCCCACGATGGAGGGCCGGCCCGGCTCCTCGGTGATGGTCAGGTCCGACAACTCCCGGACGGTGACCAGGGCCTTGCCCCCCAAGAGCACACGCACCAATGATTTCTCCCTAGTGCTGATCCGGTCCTTATAGAAGACTTCGTTTTTGAAGTTGAGCGGCTGCGGCTCCTGCGGCCGAGCAGCGCGAGTGACGGTGGCCTGCCCTTTCAAGGTCGTCACAATCCCGGCCGCAGAGGGAGTCTGGGCCATGATGAGGGTGGGCCAGAGGGTTGGAAGGAGGAAAACGGCCGTGTACTTTCGCAGAGCGCCTCTTCTCACCAGAGTCACTCCTGAGCTCGACCAGTTCGGAACGTGGAAGGTATAGGGTTTTTTACAAGGTCTTACCTAATGTGTCAACAAATCTTTTTACTTACTTCCTAGGCTTTGTGGGTTGAGAGGCTTCCCCAGCCCCCGGGGTCAGCACGACTGAGGAGAGCCCGCACCCGGTTTTCTGGAGTTCCTGCTTCAAAACGCGCTTCTGCTCATCAGTGAGGTTTGCGGCATCAACCCGAGAAACCAGGACCTGCTGGGCGCCGCTCCCCCAGCTCCAATGGAGGTTTTCCACATCCACTTCGATGAAGGTGGAGCGCTTGGTTTTCTCGTCCTGGAACAGATGCCACACGCACCCCGACACAGTATCTACTAGAAACGGGTTCCCCGCGTGACCTGGAACCACGAAGAGTTGGAACCGTCCGACCGGGGATGCCCCACCAGGCGCCGGCGCGGCGGAGTCGGCAAAAACCGTGGGGGGCAAGGCGAGACACATGAGCAGCATAACGAGCGTACGTCCCATGGGATTCCTCCTCTTGAGTAGGTTCACCCCTTTATTGCTACCCACCGGCAGAACCGAGGGGCTTCTCCCCTTGAGGGGACAGACCCAGAGCGGCCACAAGTTTTTCTATGGCCGCGCGGTCGTCAGGGGTGAGGTCACGGAAGGCAAAACCGGCCTTCTCCTTGGCGCTCCAGGCCACCTTTGCTTTGACATGCAGCGTTTTCTCCTGGAAGGGGAGACCAAGCTGCACGGTCTGGCCGACAATAAAATCCCTGGGGAGGTTGTGCGCGGAGAGACCGCCCCGGCTGAGATCACTGACGGGAGCAACGATGGACACTTCACCATCAGAAATTGACACTTCATCATCAGAAATGGTGACGGTCGTTTTCACCGGGATGCGGTCTTCCTTACGCAAACTTGCTTCATTGACAGCGTAAATCTTGACCGGAATTTCCTTTCCCTTGACCGTCACTTCCCCCAGATACGGCGTGAGGAATTGTCCTTGGACTTCCAGGTACGTGGACTCGCTGATGACGATGGAAACGTGGAAGTCTTTGGTAATGCTTTCGAGGCGGGAGCCGAGGTTGATGGTGTCCCCGATGGCCGTGTACTCGAGGCGCTGCTCGGCCCCGATGGTCCCTACGACCGCATCGCCGGTGTGAATCCCGACCCCGCAACGGAGGTCGGTCCCGTACTTGGCCCGAAAGCGCTCGGCCAATGGCTTGAGGCGCTCCTGGAAGGCGAGCGCAGTCCGCACCGCCTGCGCCGCGTGGTCCGGCTGGTCGAACGGCACGTTATAGAGCGCCATGATGGCGTCGCCGATGTACTTGTCCACGGTGCCGCCGTGCTTGAACACGGCGTCGGTCATGACCGTGAGGTACTCCCGGAGGAACGTCACGACCTCTTCCGGCGACATCTTCTCAGACATGCTGGTGAACCCTCGGATGTCCGAGAAGAGGATCGTCATGCGCCGGCGAGCGCTGCCCAGATTGACATCGTCTTTTTGACGGACGATATCCTCCACGACCGCGGGGGAGAAATAGCGGGAGAGGCGCCGCTTCTCGCGCTGCTCCTTGATGAAGTTCTCCACCACCGTCGCCCCGGAACCCAACAGCAGAGCCGCCGGCACGGAAGCGAGATCCATCCAGAGGCGGGCCCAGACGAACACCGCGAAGGTGGATATGGCATAGGCCGCCGCCAGGGCGAGAATCAGGTCGATGGCGGGAAGGGGACGCAGACGGTCGGTGAGCCAAACCGCGAGGAGGCCCGCCACGATCGTCAAAACGGCGCTGACCAAGAGGGACAGCCTCGTCAACGGAATCCCCTGAAAGAGCGTCTCGAGCACATTGGCATGAATCTCCACTCCCGGCATTTCGCCGTGCGTCGCGAAGGGCGTGGGAAAGACGTCGTGGAGAATCGCGCTGGTGGCGCCCACTAAAATAATCTTCCCCGTAAACGCTTCCGGATTCACCTCCCCGTTCAGCACTTGGTAGAACGGGATCGTGGGAAACGTCTGGGCTCCCCCCCGGTAATTGATGAGAAAGGGCTGCCGGTCCGGCAGTGCGGATGCCGGAATTCCAGCCTTGACCCCAAGCCGATAGAGTTGCAGATCGAAGCTGGTCATCTCCGTTCCTTGAAAGACGCGGGTCAACGAAGCCGAACGCACGAAGGCATCCGCCTCCTGATTGAAATTGACGAACCCCATGGCCGCGGCCCGTTCCCGGATCATCGGCAAGGGTGGATTCAGGTCTTCTTTAATGGAGCGCGTACCTCTAACCTCCGTGAACGCGGCCCCAAGCACCACGTTGCCGGCGAGTCCGACGGCCGCTCCCAAAGCCCGGTCATCATCATCGCCTCGGGAGGAAGGTTCCGCGAAAACGAGGTCGAATCCAATGGCGGCCGGCTTTCCCCGACTCATGATTTCCAGGAACGTTCCGTGCAGCGCCCGTGGCCAGGGCCACTGAAGGTCCAGCTCATCGAAGGAGTCTTCATCAATCGAGACGATGACGATCGGAGTCTTAGGCGGGATCGGACCGCGCAGGTCGAACTGTATGTTGTAACCCCATCGTTCCACTCCCTCCAGAAGCCCGAGCACGGAGGCGAGCGCCACGGTGAGACCGAGCAAGATTCCACGAAGCCAGAGGCGTGCGGACTTCCCCAGCCAGCGCGTAACTACCCCCTCTTCGAAACCGGGATCTTGAATTCCTGGATCTTCTTGCGAAGGGTGTTGCGGTTGAGACCGAGGAGCGCGGCGGCCTGGTTCTGGTTGCCGCCGGTCTCTTCCAGAACCAGCGAGATCAAAGGCTTTTCGACCGCCTTGATGATGAGCGGGTGGAGATCGGAACCCGCGCCCAGTTTCATGCGGCGCACGAAATCACGCAGCTTGGCGCCCACGTATTCATCCAAGCCAAGATCTTTGGGAAGTTTCGAAGCCGGCCGGTGAGTCATGTGACCGTTGGAGATGTTTTTGATCGATTCGCTTGCCCGGCGCAAGAAAGTGCTCGCCCCGACCAGTACCACATGGGGCGCACGTTTCGTGGCGTCCCCCAAAGCCTTCACCTCATTCATCCAGTCCTTGCGGGATTCCAAAATGACCGCATCGAACCGATGCTTCGGGGGCTTTCGAATCACCGCGGCCGCATCCTTTGCAATCGTGACGACGCAGTCGGGACATTCGTGACGATACAGTTCGGCGAGGTCCGGATCGGCGGTCAACAGCAGCACCTGAAACACGTGTCGGGCAGACATGAAGGCTCCGGACGGACTGACCTGCGAGGGCCGTACTAATAGCAGTCCCACCGAAACCTGTCAAGCGGAAGAAATATGTCGGATGTGTCCTGTAGGGGCGGTTCGCGAACCGCCCTTACGAGGAGGCTGAAAAGACGAGCCCCCCGTCCACGGCGTCCACCCGCACCGTCTGCCCTTCCTTGACGGTCCCGTCCAGCAGTTTCATCGCCAACGGGTTGAGGATCTCGCGCTGAATCATCCGCTTGAGGGGGCGCGCGCCGTACACGGCGTCGTAGCCGGTCCACGCCAGGTGCTGTTTCGCCTGGTCCGTCAGCACGAGCTGGATGTGATGCTCTTCCAGGCGGCGCCCCAACTGCCTTACCTGTAGCTCCACGATCGCCGCCAGTTGCTCCGGCGTGAGCGGGTGGAACATGACGATATCGTCGATGCGGTTCAAGAACTCCGGCCGGAAATGGCCCCGCAGGACATCGAGCGCGCGGCTCCGCATCTCGGTCTCGTCCCCTTCCACCGCCGCGTCTTGAATCTCGCGGCTCGCGATGTTCGAAGTCATGATGATGACGGTGTTCTTGAAATCCACCGTGCGTCCTTTGCCGTCGGTCAAGCGGCCGTCGTCCAGCAGTTGCAGCAGGACGTTGAGGACGTCCTGGTGCGCCTTTTCAATTTCATCGAACAGCACGACCGTATAGGACCGCCGGCGCACCGCTTCGGTGAGTTGCCCGCCTTCCTCATAGCCCACGTAGCCGGGCGGCGCCCCGATGAGCCGCGCGACGGTGTGCTTTTCCATGTACTCCGACATGTCGAGCCGGACCATCGCCTGCTCGTCGTCGAACAGGAACTCCGCCAGTGCCCGCGCCAGCTCGGTCTTCCCCACGCCGGTCGGCCCCAGAAAAATGAAGGAGCCCATCGGGCGCTTCGGGTCCTGGATGCCCGCCCGTGAACGCCGCACGGCATTGGACACCGCCGTGATCGCTTCCTCCTGGCCGATCACCCGCCGGCTGATCCGGTCCTCCATCTGCACGAGCTTCTTGGTCTCGGCTTCAATGAGGCGGGTCACGGGAATGCCGGTCCACTTGGCGACGATCCGGGCAATGTCTTCATCATCCACTTCTTCCTTCAACAACCGGCTCTCGCCGTGCAAGGCCTGAAGTCGCGCGTTTTCTGCCTGCAAGTGCTTCGCGAGCTCCGTCATTCGCCCATAGCGAAGTTCCGCCGCTCTGCCCAAGTCACCCTCGCGCTCGGCGCGCTCGGCCTCCTGTTTGGCACCCTCCAGCTTCTCCTTGATCTCACGAAGCTTCTTGATGGACTCCTTCTCCGCCTGCCATTGCTTGGTCAAGACGTCGGTTTCCTCGCGCAGTTGCGCCAGTTCCCGTTCGATTTTCTCTAAGCGTTCGAGCGAGGGCGCATCCTTGTCCCGCCGGATCCCCTCCCGTTCGATCTCAAGTTGACGAATCCGGCGCGTGCGTTCGTCCAGCGGCGTCGGCATGCTGTCAATCTCCATACGCAGGCGCGAGGCTGCCTCATCCACGAGATCAATCGCTTTGTCCGGCAGGAACCGGTCGCTGATGTACCGTTTGGACAGCATGGCCGCGGCAATGAGCGCCGAGTCCTTGATCCGCACGCCATGGTGCACCTCGTACCGCTCCTTAAGCCCACGGAGGATCGAGACCGTGTCCTCGACCGACGGCTCGGTCACCGGCACCGGCTGGAAGCGGCGCTCTAGGGCCGGGTCCTTTTCAATGCGTTTGCGATACTCGTCCAGCGTGGTCGCCCCGACGCAGCGGAGATCGCCCCGCGCAAGCGCCGGCTTCAGCATGTTGGAGGCGTCCATCGCGCCCTCGGCCGCCCCGGCGCCCACCAGCGTGTGGATCTCGTCAATGAAGAGGATGATCGAGCCGGCGCCTTCTTCGACCTCGCGCAGCACCGCCTTCAGCCGCTCCTCGAACTCCCCTCGGAATTTGCTTCCGGCCACCAATGCCCCCATATCCAACGCAACCACGCGCCGGTTCTTGAGGCCTTCCGGAACATCACCGTTCACGACGCGCTGCGCCAGCCCTTCGGCGATCGCGGTCTTGCCGACGCCGGGCTCGCCGATGAGGCAGGGGTTGTTCTTGGTCCGCCGAGAGAGGACCTGGATCACGCGGCGAATCTCTTCATCGCGGCCGATAACCGGGTCCAGCTTGCCCTTGCGGGCGAGGTCGGTGAGGTCGCGGCTGTACTTCGCCAGTGCTTGATACTTCTCTTCCGGCTCCTGATCGGTCACCCGCTGCGTCCCCCGGATGGCGGTCAACGCCGAGTACAGTCGGTCCTTCGTGACTCCCTGCCGCTTGAATACCCCGGCGGCCGCGCCACCGGCATCCGTGATGGCCAGCAGCAGATGCTCGGTGCTGAGGTACTCGTCCTTGAACCGCTCGGCTTCCTGCTCGGCCACGGAAAAGACGTCGCCCAACCGGTGCGAAATGCCGATCTGCCCCACGCCTGAGCCGGACACCTGGGGGATCTTTTTCAGTTCCTTTTCCAGCTCGCGCCCGAGCACGGCGGGATCGACACCGAGCTTCTCAAGCAGGCCCGGCGTGAGCCCCTCGCGTTGCCGCACCAAGGCCAGCGCGAGATGCTCGACATCGATCTGCTGATGCCCTCCCCGCTCAGCCAGCTTTTGGGCCTCAGCGAGAGCTTCCTGGGTTTTAATGGTGAGCCGGTCAAAACGAATCATGGAATCTCCTTGTTTCAGCGCGTCTACGCGCCGGTCACAAACATAGGGATAAGGCGGAGCACGCGGAAATCAAGCGGTTGGGGCTGGGGTTATCCCCTCCTTTCTTCGATCATCCCCTCTCCCCTTTTCGACCTTGGGCCGCGCAGGGAACGGCAGGTTCTTCAAGGTCGCTTGGGAGATTGTGATCTTGGAGGGTCGGCCCGGCTTGTTCGAGATCTGTTCGAAATGCTCCTGTATCCCGACTTCTTTGAACATGCGCTGGTTGACGGCTTCTTCTTTCAGACGCATCACAAGCAACCGCATCGCATGATCCGTGGCGGGGGTAATCGGCGCCTTGCCGTTTTCCCAGCGGGAAATGGAAATCCTGGTTTTGATTCCCAGTGTATCGCCCCTGATTTCTTGGACAGGTGAGTGCGTGTAATCATGCGGCCT